>DAINRZ010000805.1:0-1068 GCA_036741575.1 Kapaibacterium sp. (SeqCode) | reverse complement strand
GCATTTTCATCTTTATATGGCTTAACCATTGTCTCTATCCAGTTTTTTGGAACAATGCAGTCTGCATCAGTCATCAGGATAATGTCGCCCTGTGCAATATCTATACCTGCCTGAAGCGCTCCCGGCTTGCCGCGCAGATTTTTTTTGTCGGAATCTTTATTAATTGTAACAACCTTTATTATGCCGTTAGCCGATGAATATTCCTTTAAAATCGAGGCAGTTCCGTCATCCGACCTGTCGTTTACTACAATTATCTCGTAAAATCCTCTGTAAATATTGGCAGCAACGGAATCGAGGCACCGGGCGATATTTTTTTCTTCGTTGCGTGCTGGAATTATAACTGATACAGTTGGAGTAAAATCATTTCGGACTATTTTATTGTTCTTTCTTTTTTCGATGACAGAACCAATGAGGAAGATAAGGGTCCTCAAAAAGAATATTGTTAAAGCCGCAACAATGATTATTTGTTCCATCTACTCCTTTTCTTGCCTTATTTACGGATATTTGTTTTGTTAAACTGACAAAAATATGTAAAAATGGCGATTAAACAATTTTAATTACTGAAACGTTAAAGATAAATTATTTATTGAATTTTCATAAAAAATGAATTCAAGTATTGACTTATTAAACGGCCCTATTGATTCGAGCCTTAGAAAGTTTGCTTTTCCGTTGGCTTTCAGTTTCCTGATAAGCATGGCTTACTCATGGGTTGATGCATATTATGTGAGCATGCTGGGCAGCCTCGAAGTGGCAGCAATAGGGGTGAGCGAACACTTAGTATTCTTTGTTTTCACTATCGGCAGCGGATTTGCCATCGGCAGCGGTATAATTATTGCCCGGAGATTTGGCGAAGGCAGGCAGCGCGAAGCAAATATAATTGCCACACAGTCGCTGGGGCTGATTTTTATTATAGGAATAATTTTAGCCGCTTTACTCATTACCGTGCTTCCGTATATACTTGATTATATGGGTATAAAAGGCGTTGTCAACAAACATGCCGGTGAATATTTAAAGGCAGTATTAATAGGCCTTCCCGGCAATTTTATGCTGTTCCAGATAAGTTCCTTT
>DAINRZ010000804.1:0-1078 GCA_036741575.1 Kapaibacterium sp. (SeqCode) | reverse complement strand
CAGGCATGGCGCCAAAATGCTGTTCGCTTTTTCGGCGGCAACGGTCCCGAAAGTAACTGTAATTTTAAGAAAAGCTTACGGTGGCGCTTATCTGGCAATGAGCGCAAAATCACTGGGAGCTGACCGTGTGGCAGCATGGCCTACGGCAGAAGTTGCCGTTATGGGCGCCGAAGGGGCAATATCTGTCCTTTTCAAAGACGAAATAAAAAATGCAGCCAATCCAAAAGAAAAAAGAAAAGAACTGATAGACAGGTACAGGGAAGAATTTGCAAGCCCCTATCCTGCTGCTGCCGAAGGAATGATTGACAGTATAATAGAACCCAAGCAGACAAGGCATTTTCTCTCTATTTCGCTGGAATCTTTGCGCAACAAACGGGAATTGAGGCCGGCAAAGAAACATGGCCTTATTCCATTATAGAGAAAGGAGCTATGCTATATGGAAGAGAATATAAATGAAGCTATCGTTGTAATGATAGTTGGATTGGGCGGAGTTTTTACTTCGCTGGTATTCTTCTATTTATTGATGCTGGCATTGAATGGCATTGAATCGAGGATTAACAAATCGAGGGCAAGCAGGAAACTCTCGCCCAAACCGGCAGCAAACAGCGAAGAACAGATAAATATCAGCCCCGAAATAGTGGCTGTGATTAGCGCAGCGGCATACGAAACATTCCGGAAACCTGTGGTTGTCAAAAAAGTCAAGTACTTAAAACAAACCGATAGCAAATGGTCGGAAACAGGCAGAATGATTGTAATGGGTTCGCATAATATAAATAAATCTAATTAGGAATCAAAATTGAGGTAAATATGAAAAAGATGCACGTTACCGTTAACGGTGTCAGGTTTGATGTCGAAGTGGAAGTATATGACGACGATGAGCAATACCCTTATATAACCGGTGGGCATCATGTAAGCCCGCCTGCTAGGCACGACACTTACAGCAATATTCAGGTTAATACATTGATGAACCAGCAGACTCAGAAAGTATTTTCTAAAAAAACTGAGTCTGATGTGAAGGCGCTTTCATCGCCCATCAACGGAATAGTCCTCGAAATCCTTATCAAAGAAGGCGATTCGG
>DAINRZ010000803.1:0-1106 GCA_036741575.1 Kapaibacterium sp. (SeqCode) | reverse complement strand
CAGAATCGATTCTGCCTGCAATAAAGTCGAAAGAGTAATCAGGGATACGTTAAATAATAATTATCTGCATTTGCTTTCCGAAAGCCCCGGCCATTTCTATCTTATATGCAAAGGCCTGCCCCTTTTCTTTGGCGATGTAACTAAGTTGGAAGTACGCGAATCATTTGATAGCTGCAAGACATGGAAAACAATTAATTCTTTCCCCACCGTTACCGGCAGCAATTTGTTCTATCAGCATAATGAAGATTCATTATTCTTTACTTCGCTCGGCGACAGCAAAGTTTACCTTTACGACAAAGCCAGGAATGTGTTCGATACTTTGCTTACTATACCCGATAAGGAATTTGAAAATTTGCAGGTGGTTTATGTGGCAGGCAAATTTTATATAATGGGCGACGGTGTTTACCTCGAAAACACAAATCGCTCCGACCTGACTCAGTGGGCTCCGGCAGAGTGGGACCAGGAAGGGCCGAAATTCTACAAAGTGGTGTTTGGCGATAACCTGCTGTTTGCCGATATGAGCGACAGCCTGCGCCCCCGCAACAATTACAGGATTGAATTCGAAAAACCGGTGTCGGTTCACGACAGGCAGCCGGTAAAAACAATAGCAAACATCGTTTATCCTAACCCTGCCGCCGAAACTATTTCTTTCGAATCGGCAACGGGCGGCCCGGTCGAGGTTTTCAACCTTATGGGAATAAAGCAGATGGAAGCGCCGTATTCCCCCAGCATCGATGTCTCCGGCCTTGCCCCCGGCATGTATTTCATCCGGCACGGCAGCCAGCGCCTCCGGTTTGTTAAGGAATAAACTTGCAGATAGAAAATAGTAGATGGTAGTGACAGGCCGCGCGGCCTGTCACTACAGCCATCAAGGTGGCCTGTCTTTCCCTCGCAGGCAGGAATCCATCTTATTCCATCGCCATATCCTCTGCCGGCGGCTAAAGCCGCCGGTTGCGAAAACATTGCAGCAACACAGGGCTTTAGCAGTGTGTAAATTAATTCCCAACATATTCGTTACAAATAACAAAATTATATTCATTAATATTTGGAAATGCAAGTTATAATTTCGTATATTTGCATAAATAGATTAATATAATATTATAATT
>DAINRZ010000802.1:0-1119 GCA_036741575.1 Kapaibacterium sp. (SeqCode) | reverse complement strand
ATATCTGCGCCCATGCCAACCAGGCAATGATTCGCGATGTGCCGCTCGACGACCCGGAGAACACCCTTTATTCCGCCGATATCTTCGAATTTGCTAAATCGAAGGGGTATTACAAGCCCGATTCGGCTAAATTCAGTTTCGTCGATGCTTTCTGCCCGCTCGAACCCGGAGGGCTTCTGTTCTGCGAGGGCAGGGTCTGGAGTCTGTTTACAAAATGCGCTCCATCGCAAAATTTCGATACTGCATACTGGCGTGCCTACAAAGGCGCCGAGCCATACCCGCTGTTCGTTAAGCCTGATAAGAAAATATCGGTACGCGACGTAATGAGCCTGATGCGCGACCATTTTGAAGGCACACCCTTCGACATGACAAAAGGCCTTGCCGCAGGCCCATTCGGCTGTCCCTACAGGTGGAAAGGCCTGACATGGAAGCTGGAAGGCGATACCGTTACGGAATATGCCTGGGAACGGCCGATTTCGACACAGCAGACAGCCTTTGGGTTCGTATCGCAGCTACGCTCGTTTATGCCCCGCGAAATTGGCGGAATTTTCTGGTACGGTGTTGATGATACTTATTCCACTGTTTATATGCCCTTGTATTGTTCTATGACAAAAGCGCCCAAATGCCTGCAGGTGGGGAGTATCGGCGAATTTACGCTCGAATCGACTTTCTGGATTTTCAATCTCGTGGCAAACCTGGCTTACACCAAATACCAATACATAATCGAAGATATAAAGCCTGTGCAGAAGGAGCTCGAAGACGGATTCCACAACGGCATGGCCGCCATCGAAGAAACTGCAATGAAGCTGTATAAACAGAAACCCGCAAAAGCCGTAGAGTTTCTGACAAAGTATTCCGTTTCGCAGGTTGAATCAGTCCACAAACGCTGGACAGAACTATGGCACAGCCTGGTGGTTAAATACAACGACGGTTATGTGAACGACGTAAAGAAGAGCCACGGCAGGGCGCCGGCCAGCAAAGGCTACGGCGACTATTACCTGAAAAAAGTAGTAGAAGAGAAACCTGACTTCTACAAAGTGGAATGGCGCGAAAAGAAAAACGGCAAAGTACAGTAGTAACCACTTATATTATATAACAGCCTGCGGCTTTCCACCGTGG
>DAINRZ010000801.1:0-1147 GCA_036741575.1 Kapaibacterium sp. (SeqCode) | reverse complement strand
TTGATTGTTTCCGAAGCAGGATTGGGGAAAATGTCCGGATTCCCTATTAGCGAGTTGTTATTAGGTCTGCTTTCATAAACGCCGACAGGTTCGTCTTTCAGGCAGGCCAGATACAAAAGACCTTCGGTTGAGCCTGCTGCATATATCAGTTTATCTTCTGTAATTAATGATTTTTCTAAAATATTTGTTAAGAAAAGGTCGCCCCAGGATTTTTCCCAGATTTTTTCTCCATTGCTGTCCGTCTTCATCATATAAAAAACAGAGGTGTAAAGGCCAGGATTGCCGGAATCACCAGAAACTAAGTAACATCCGTTGTCGAATCTATTAATATCATTGAAATACATATTTTTAATATTGTAATAATCCTTGATGTCAAGTAATTTGCCGTTTTTATCGTACCTTTTTATATAATACCTTGTTTTGGCTGTATCCTTCAGGTATGAAGGATTAATCTTGCCAAGCAGTGTAAAAATACTATCCTCATCGAACAACACAGTCGTTAAATTTTCTTTGTCGGGCTCCAATGTATCGAGCACAGTCCAAATATATTCATAATTCTTAGTTAATTTGATAATAAAATTTTTATTATCCAGCTTGTAGCTGCCGCTTCCCAAAATATAAATGTTTGACTCTTTATCCTGGAAAGCATCAGTTGGCGCATACGATATAAACGTAGTATCGAGTTTAATTTCCCGTATATAATTTGCATTTTTATCATATTCTTTAATAATAATATTTCTATTTTTATACCCTATATGAAGTAATAAACTATCCTTTGTCAACAGTAAAGTGCCCTTGTTATTAAGCAGGATACCTTTTGTTTCCGGTTCGAAATTTTCGTAAACCAAGCTGTCGGAATTATTAAATTCATATACATAAGGAGTATAACCCGATTCAATTTCCTCATTAACAAATCTAACCCTGATACCATAAAACCTAAGTTTGTCAACATGCTGTGTGATAAACGAAGGAAATATCCGCTTTTCATTAATTTGGAAAAAGGACCACAATACTTCGCCTTCGGGCGATATTTTCATCAACGCCGGGTCATGCTTTAGCTGCATAGTGTCGCTTAGCGAGTACATCAGGTAAAGGTTATTGTCAATTGATTTTGTAATACCGAATATACCGTACAAATTCATAACTA
>DAINRZ010000800.1:0-1148 GCA_036741575.1 Kapaibacterium sp. (SeqCode) | reverse complement strand
ACAACCTTGTTAAAATCAACCAGTATCGATTCTGGCGAATATTTCTCATTAACGCTTACAGGCGGGAACTTCACCCAAAGTTTAACAAGCCTGTTTGCTCCTGCAATAATAAATTCATCGCCTTTCACATTAATAATTTTCATCAACCGGAAAGTACTTTCCTCGAACTCTGAGTTTTCGCCGCCTGCAATTTTATATTCTTTCCAGGCCTTGCCCCTGTCTGTTGTAATAAATATGGAATCGTAATTCGATACTGCTATCCAATTATCTGGAGTAGCAGCATAAATATCTGCCGGAAAAAAATTAATATCCACTTCGCCGGATTTCCTGAACAAGCTGTCGAATATCAAAATCTTTTTACGGTTGCCGAATGATAGGTATTCACCGTAAGCAGTTGCAGATAGTGTACTAAAAACCATATCTTCGCCGGTATCTATACCGAAAGTTTCGGTTGCAGACAGTGATTGGGCATCGAAAACAATAAATTTATGCCTCCATGACATTTTATTCGGATTGTCGATAGTATCTTTTTTGTCCAGATTTTTTTTTGCATTGATATAAAATATCTCCGGTGCAGGCCCCTGTACCGCGCTCAATCCGTATTTTGAACCAAAAGAGTACTCCAACCATGAATCACCATTATCTTTTGAAATAAACAGCTTATTTGCACGAGTCCCCAGAAAATATTCATTATTACTAATACAATAATTGAATTGGAGCTGTTTTTTATCGGTATAAGTGCTGGTCAATGTATCGAGGGCTATATCCAGTGGCTGGTTTCCAAAATAATCTCCAACAAACCTGTAGCCGTCAGTAAAAGGAAAAAATCCGTTAAAAATTGCACTTTTCTCAGTATATTTAAAAAATGGGCTGGATTCCTGTGTCAGGGAAACTGTATCGAACGGAAATGCCATATTCCAAGTAACGCCCGAGTCATTTGACCGGATAATAGTGCCATAATTGCCGATGGTATAAAAGGACCCTTCCAGATTGGCTATTTTTTGGGGGTAAAAATAGGTTTTATCTATATAAAAAATCTTGGCGAAGTTCTTTACATCGCATTTGCCTCCGCTTGAAAAATTCCCCCAGGAATTATCCCTGCCGCAAAAATAAACCCCGCCGTTGAAGTAATAGATATCCCTGATTAA
>DAINRZ010000799.1:0-1157 GCA_036741575.1 Kapaibacterium sp. (SeqCode) | reverse complement strand
GCATACCCTTGCAGGACAGCCAAAAGGGCAAATATATAAATCGTAGCAAATCTTCTTATCATAAGCAATACTCCACCCGTTTTGGGTATTTAATTATTGTATTTCCCACGTTTTTCATTCAGTTTTATTTAAATGAATCAAAAAAAATATAACTTTTTCGAAAATTACACTTTCATTATACTATAATGACACATCAAAGGGAAAAAAGTCCCAAAAAAATGTAATATTTTTTTCAGGACGGGACCTGGAATACTCCTTTTACTATTCCATGAATAATAAAAACCATATCTTCCTGTACGATAATATCTTCGTAGATTGGATTTTCCGATTTCAGCCTTACTTCGCCGCCAGCCACAATCAGCCTCTTAACAAAAAGCTCGCCGTCATATGTGGCAACAATTATTTCTCCGGACTTTGGGTAAGGGTTGCGCTCTACAAAAAGCAGGGCGCCATTCAGGATACCGGCATTTATCATACTATCGCCGTCCACCCTGCAAATGAAAATATTTTTGTTTTGGATGATGCCGAGCATTTCTTCGAGGTTAGCTTTTTCCTGCACTTCGTCGAACTGGTGAATGCCAGGCCCGGCCCCGGCAGAACTGCCTGTTATGATTATTTTATTGCCGCTGCCGGGATATAATTCAGGATAGCCCAAATTATCGGGCGTAAACAGCCTGGAGACATTTGCTTCGTAACCGTTAATCTCCTCGATTGCCTGCTCTACGGCGTAATAGCCAAGCGATGGATCCTTCGATGCCATGGCTTCGTAAATCTCGCCTAACAAACCGGCCCTGTTGCGGAATCCTAAGTATTCGCGTATAAAGTATTTACCGAACAATCTGAATAATTCGCCGCTTTTCATTTCCTTTACCGGCTTATCCATTTTTGTCCCTGTGTTTGAGTGGGCCGGTGGCAGCAATTTTCATTTTTTCGAATACTTTGTCTGCTATCAGGTTAATCGTTTCCTGGCTTAGCTCCGAAAAAGCACTAACGTTGGGCTTAGCTTCCTGTATTGCAAAAATCTTATCGCTGCTGCCGGCATATTTATTGCGCAAAGCCTTTCCGGCATCGTTGTCGGCATAAAATTCCGTATCGTCATCGCCCAGCAGCCACGAACTGGAAAAGCCTATTTTATATAGGTTGCGCAGAGCTTCGTA
>DAINRZ010000798.1:0-1160 GCA_036741575.1 Kapaibacterium sp. (SeqCode) | reverse complement strand
GGCAGAGCAGGACATAGACAGGATTGTTGACCTTAACGAGTTCCTTATCGAACATCCGGCAGCAACGTTTTTTGCCAGGGTGAACGGCCACAATCTCAGGCGGCTCGGTATTAACGACGGGGATGTATTGATTATTGACAGCGCTATCGACCCTGCCGATTCAAAACTTGTGGTTGCTTTGATAAACGGGGAACTCACGCTCAAGTATTACCGTGAAATAAACGGCAAAAAATACCTGCAGGGCGAAGACCGCTCGTTTGTGCCGATATCTATCGAGCCATACCTCGATTTTAATATCATCGGGGTTGTTACTAAAGTCATTCATTCGCTTTAGTATCCTTTCGGCACAATAATTGTTTGCCGGCAGGTAAATGTTTGATTATTTACTGGCAGGAACAGGATTTGAAAGTAAGAAAAGTAGTAGAGGTAAAATCGCAATATAGTTTCGAGGCTCCGGTCATTCCGGCAGTCATAAAGGCCAATGCAATAAACGGCGCCAGAGAACTAAGCCTGCTCGACCTGAACGATTACCTCGTTCCCAAGCCTTCGAACATATACCTCGTTCGCGTCTCAGGCGAAAGCATGATAGATGAGAACATTTACGATGGCGACCTGCTTCTGGTGGATCGGACCGAGAAACCTGCCGACGGCAAAGTTGTTATTGCCGCCCTCAATGGCGAAATGGCTGTAAAAATATTCAGGATTATTAAAGGTAAAATCTACTTAGTTTCGGCAAATAAGAAATTTATACCGATTAAGATCGAACCCTATATGGAATTCCAGATACAGGGCATTGTAAAGCATGTGATTCATAATATGTGATTGGGTAAGGGCACTAAAAATAAGCCTTCACCAAAACTACTGCCGTATCTGGTTAACGGTTTAGATTTTCTTAGATATTTACACATCCTCCACACTATTCCATTTTGAATTTGCGCCCTGATTAATTAAATTGGTGTTGTAATAATTGTAATATTTCAATCATGTATTAAAATTAGATTTAGGGAAATTTATGGGCAGCTCTCCTATCGTATTCAGCAGAGAAAGAAATTTCAGGGAACTAATCACCGACACAGTATCATTCGTTTTCCAGGAATTAATACCTTTTTTCAAATACCTGGCCTTGTTTACCGGCCCGGTTTTGGTATTATCACTGATAT
>DAINRZ010000797.1:0-1163 GCA_036741575.1 Kapaibacterium sp. (SeqCode) | reverse complement strand
TAACAATCTATACCATTTACCGGGCAATAAAAATCCCCATTTTTATTAATTGAGAAATTGAAAATCCAGGCTGCTGTAAATCCTTTAGTTGATTGACGCCATGTTTTGCCACTGTCGTCCGATACAAGTATTTGATTGCCGTTAGAACCAACAAACCTGCCTGTTGGTAATATTAGTAACTTTTCAAGAAATTCTTCTGATATTTTTATCCAATTGAATGATATATCTTTCGTAAAAAATAATCCTACATTTGTAATTATATATATACCGGATTTATGTTCATATATATATTTGGCCTGTGCGGGCAGGTTAGTATTTTGCCAGGTTATCCCTTTATCAGTGCTGTAATTCAGAGTATTCCCGATATTTAAAAATATCATCGACTCATCGTGAATACCTAATTTTCCTATTCTTTCGGGAGACCTTACAGGCTTTGACCATGTTTTGCAATTATCTTCCGAAAAAGAAAAATAATAAACATTCTTGTAATCTTCACGAATATAATAACTTAAGAAAAAAATACTATCCCTTATGTGAAAGAAAAAATCCGGGTCGAAATCATTTTTCCCTTCAAATTCATTATTTACTAACAGCCAGGTCTTACCGAAATCTGTCGATTTGTAAATAAAGAACTTATATAACGGAGTATTCTTGTAAAGATATAGCTTGTAATAGATGTTATTTGTTGTGTCTATCGTTAAGATCCCTAATGAATCATAGTCTTCTTTTATATAGCTCCAGCTAAGGCCCTTATCTGTGCTGGAATAATAGCCCACAGGATAAAATCCGGGACTACAGCAGTCGAATCCCTCATTTATAATTGTTACTTTGTTTTCTCTATCTATAAAAATGCTTTCAGAGTAACCTTCATTAAAAATATTAACCCAACTGTCGCCGCTGTCAGTCGATTTATAATAACCGTTCCTGGAGGAAGCATAAATTATGCCGTCTTTATCTAATGCAAATTGTAAAACTTCACCAAATGGCGGAACATTCAGCAGTTTAAATGTATTCTCGGTTTCTGCGCAAACAGCAGATTGAAAGAGCAAAATAAAAACTGTTATCAAGTATATCATAATATACCTTTCATTTTTTTTAAATTGGAGGCTGCCCCAAATGGCAGCCTCCAAGTATAATAGACAAAGATAATCCTATTTTATTAT
>DAINRZ010000796.1:0-1171 GCA_036741575.1 Kapaibacterium sp. (SeqCode) | reverse complement strand
ACGTGTGCTATGCAGATCTTCAGCTTCTTTTTGAATTCGAGAAACTTATTCTGCAATTCGGGGTCTGCAATTGCCAGTACCTGTATCGCGAGCAAGCCTGCATTCCTGCCGCCGTCGATTGCTACGGTTGCCACGGGGATACCCGGAGGCATTTGTACCATAGACAGGAGTGAATCCAGCCCGCCGAGCGATTTTGTCATGATGGGTACTGCTATCACGGGAAGGGGTGTATTTGCCGCTACGACGCCAGCCAGGTGGGCAGCGCCGCCGGCCCCTGCAATTATTGCTTTAAAGCCTCTTTTGTGTGCATTTTGGGCATATTCTATCGATTCGACCGGATTGCGGTGTGCCGATATAACACGCATTTCGTATTCAATGCCGAACTCTTTGCAGGCTTCGGCTGCTTTTTTCATAACGGGCAGGTCTGAATCGCTTCCCATTACTATACTTACCAATGGTGGTTTTGTAAACATATCCCTCCTATAGTTATTAAAGTTTTATTCAAAAATAAGTTTATTGACGGAGAACAGGTTGCCTGCTTTTATTTTGTAGAAATATGCCCCCGAAGGAAGATTATTTCTAAGCAACCTTACCTGATGCGAACCGCCGATAAATTCACCTTCTGCAATAACCTGCATCAGCACGCCGAGGTTGTTATATAGCTCGATCCTTATATTCTCAGGTTTGGGCAGGTAGAAATTTATGAAAGCAAAATCTGTTACAGGCTCGGGGAAGTGAGTAACCATCATGGTGTTCTCATTGTCGAAACGCTCGCCTACGCTTTCGCCGCCTGCAGTAGAAAATGTATAGGTTTCGGTCCAGTCGCTGGTCTCTTCTCCGGCAATGGCCTGAATCCTCCATGCATACTTGGTACCCGGCAGAAGGATGTTTTCTTCGAGATAATAATAATCTTCTTTAATTCCGGTTTTATTAACAAGCAGGTTTCCTTCGTCGATTGCGCTGCCCTTGCATACCTGAAGGTTGTAAGCAGTAGCGCCGGTTACTTTTGACCAATTTGTAATAACCGGTATGTTCACATTGACAGCTCCGTTGCTGGGCATTACAATTTCGGGAGAGGCTAACTTCTCTTTTGTTGTGAAACTCCATATATCTGACCACGGGCCAGTACCCTTTTTGTTAGTAGCGTTTACTTTCCAGTAATACTTTGTCT
>DAINRZ010000795.1:0-1191 GCA_036741575.1 Kapaibacterium sp. (SeqCode) | reverse complement strand
ATATTATTACAACGATTTATCCCTATACCATTTTTACTCTAAAAACGATGTTGAAAATGCTTTGTTTTTTGCTTTAAAATCAATTAGTTACAATAAAAATTACGATTATATTTATTATAATACAGCTATGTACTACTGGAAAGGAATGAACGATATTAATAAAGCTATAGCCTTCATAAAAAAAGCAATAAAGCTGAATGACAGGTTAACCGAAGCATATAAAGCGCTTGCCGAAATATATAACGAGGCCGGCAATACCGACTCTGCAAATCATTACTTAAATATTTATTATAAAATGGATTTATCAGACAATGGAAAATAGCATAGAAAATATTGTTACAGTTTCAGAGCTAACAAAGAAGATAAGTAACGTCTTATCGGATTGGGTTGGTTTTGTAAGAGTAAGGGGCGAAATATCAAATTATATTGCCCATTCTTCAGGGCATAAATATTTTACCATTAAAGATCCGTCAGCCCAGGTTTCATGCGTATTCTGGAAAACGCGCAGCCTTGGGTTTATTCCAAAAGACGGGATGAAAGTTATAATCGAAGGAAACATAACAGTATATCCCCCAAGGGGTAATTACCAGATTGACTGCATTAAAATCATACCTGAGGGCAAGGGAGACTTATACATGCAGTTCGAAGAACTAAAAGAAAAACTAAAAGAAGCCGGTTATTTCGAGCAATCCCGTAAGAAACAATTACCGGGCTTCCCGCTTAACATAGGAATATCAACCTCGCCTACGGGTGCAGCAGTCAGAGATTTAATCGAGACTATAAACCTGCGGCTTCCACTTTGCAACATTTACCTGCGGCCTACACTTGTGCAGGGAGATGGCGCCGCCGCAGACATTGCACAGGCAATTAAAGACCTGGAGGCATTGCCTGTCGATGTCATTATCATCGGCAGGGGCGGCGGATCGCTCGAAGACCTCTGGCCATATAATACAGAACTTGTTGCAGATGCTGTATTTCATGCCATGAAGCCAATAATATCAGCAGTCGGCCACGAGACTGATTTCACAATCGCCGATTTCGTTGCCGATACAAGGGCAGCAACACCTACAGCAGCAGCGGTAATGGTCACGCAGAACACTAAGCAGGACATTTTGCATTTTATTGATACTCAGTCCGAAATAATTTCGAAAGCTGCGGGCAGGTTTATTAGTTCCAGCCTCGAAAAACTCA
>DAINRZ010000794.1:0-1219 GCA_036741575.1 Kapaibacterium sp. (SeqCode) | reverse complement strand
GCGAAAGTACATTCCTTGTGGAAATGCAGGAAACTGCCAATATTATGAACAACGCTTCAAGCAAGAGCCTTATACTGCTGGATGAAGTCGGCAGAGGCACAGCCACTTTCGACGGCATTTCCATTGCCTGGGCAATAACTGAATTCATCCATAATAATATTGGAGCCAAAACATTATTCGCTACACATTATCATGAGCTGAACGACCTGGCATCGCGCTACGGGCACATTGCCAATTACCAGATTGAGGTAGTGGAAAAAGAAGGCGCCATTATATTCACTCACAATGTGAAACCCGGTGGCGCCGACCATTCCTTCGGTATCCATGTTGCTACTATGGCCGGCCTGCCCGAGGACATAACAAAAAGGGCCGAAATGATTATGAAATCGTTCGAAGGCGAACCTGCCGACGGTATCGAATTAAGTGCGAAAACTCCCGATTTAAGCGTAATCGAAACTAAAAAGGCTAACAGAATAAATGAACAACTCTCGATCTTCGAACTGCGCGACGACAAGATACGCGAAAAACTTAAAGACATTGAAATTAACAGCCTGACGCCCGTTGCTGCTATTCAAATCCTCTCGGAACTCGTAAAAGAAGTGAAAGCCGACAAGAAGAAAAGAAAACTATAGAGATACGATAGCCAGTGCGGTTTTAATGCCGTCGGCGGCAGAACTGATTATTCCGCCTGCGTATCCGCTTCCCTCTCCTGCCAGGTATAGGTTGGCAAATCCCTCACATTTGCCTGTGTTGTCCCTTAGCGCCCTGATAGTCGAAGATGTCTTGGTTTCTATACCAATCAGGTTGCCCTCGCCAAATCCTTTCAATTTTAGCGTAAAATACTTAATTGCTTCTCTTAACGATTCGACCACCGCACCGGGCAGAAAATCGTTATAATCGGCTGGGACTAATCCAAAAGGATAGGATGTTTCCGGCAGGGACGCCGGTATTCGTTTGTTGATAAAGTCAGTAACAGTACAAAACGGAGCATCGAAGCCACTCTTTAGCTGGTATGCCTTTGCTTCGAGCTGCTCCATCCAGCCGAGCGCTTCCAGCGGGCTGATATCCCTGCGTAAATGCTCGGCAATATTAAATCCTGCAACAATCCCTGAATTTGCAAATTTCCCGTTTCGCGCATAATCCGATACGCCGTTGACTACGTTAAAGCCCTCTGCCGGTGTTGCAGGTACAATTTTTCCACCGGGGCACATACAGAATG
>DAINRZ010000793.1:0-1247 GCA_036741575.1 Kapaibacterium sp. (SeqCode) | reverse complement strand
CCGAAACTGGACAGCGATACCCTGGCGGCCTTCGATGTGGTGGTAATAACAACTGACCATTCAGTATTCGATTTCAATATGATTGCCGGCAGCAGCAAAGTTGTTATCGATACACGGAATGCACTCAGGGATAGCAAAGGGGGCAAAAACATAGTCCTTCTCGGGGACGGCAAATGAAAAATGTAATATCAGTTGTCGGCGCAAGGCCTAATTTTATGAAAGTTGCCCCTATCGACAGGGCGCTTAAGAAATATAGCGAAATGGCCAGGCATATTATTGTCCACACCGGGCAGCATTATGACGTGAATATGTCGGATGCTTTTTTTGCGGACCTGAAGCTGCCCAAGCCTGATTATTTTCTTGGCGTCGGCTCGGGCACACATGCAGAGCAAACTGCAAAGATAATGGTAGAATTCGAGAAAATCTGCGAAATTGAGAAGCCGGCATTGGTTATAGTTGTCGGGGATGTCAATTCAACAGTTGCGTGCAGCCTCACTGCCGTAAAAATGGGTATCAGGGTTGCACATGTGGAAGGCGGACTGCGTAGTTTCGACCGGCAGATGCCCGAAGAAATCAACAGGATGGCAACGGACGCCATTTGCGACTACTGCTTTGTTACAGAAGAAAGCGCATTGATAAACCTGAGAAATCAGGGATTTCCCGAAGATAGAATCTTTTTTACAGGGAATACCATGATAGATTCGCAGGTATTTGCTTTCGGGGAAGCAAAGAAATCGAATATAATGAACAGCTTAGGCCTCTCGCCCGGGGAGTTCGCTCTCGTTACGCTGCACAGGCCGAGCAATGTGGACGACAAAGAGCAGCTTGGTATGCTGCTGGAAATTCTCGGAAACCTTTCCCGGCAAAGGAAAGTTGTGTTTCCCATACATCCGCGGACGAGGAAAAATATCATTAATTTTGGTTTGGGTGATTATCTGGAAAACATTCCGGGATTGATTTTTACCGAGCCTCTGAGCTATCTGGATTTTCTGGCTCTTATGATGAAATGCGATTTTGTTATGACTGATTCTGGGGGCATCCAGGAAGAAACCACGGTTCTGGGAATACCTTGCCTTACTTTGAGGACTACCACCGAAAGGCATGTTCCAATCGACTTAGGTACAAACAAAGTTGGAGTGACCGAAAAAGAAAAAACAACCGAATCGATTAATAATTTAATATTTATAGAAAGAAAAACCGGAAATATACAGCCGTCAGGCGACGGAAAAGCAGGGGAGAGACATGCC
>DAINRZ010000792.1:0-1272 GCA_036741575.1 Kapaibacterium sp. (SeqCode) | reverse complement strand
GTAACGTGCTGCGGGGCTCCATAACCGGCGCTTGGGGCGAGCAACTAAGCAAGGGCACGATCCCAGCAGGCTACGTCATCAGGCGCGAATACCGGTATTCCATACCCGATGGAAAGGACTGGGTGCCCGAAAACCTGAAAATACTCGCAATGGTTCAGCAGGCCGATTTTACTAACAAGAACTATGAAGTATTCCAGGCCGAGCAGATTAAAGTAACACAGTAGGGAAGGTATTCGATAGTTGGCAGGAGGCAATCTCTGCGAGCTTTGAGTGAAAGGTATGAATGCTGTTTGTTCACATGCGAGCAAATGTATTTAGAGAAATTATTCATTTTTATAGAGGTGAAAACAATGACTATCAGAGAGATTTTCGAAAAATACAAGACCATAGCCGTTTACGGTATGTCCAAAAATCCGGCCAAGCCCTCGAACTACGTGCCTGCTTTTCTTATCGAAAAAGGGTATGACATAATCCCCGTCAATCCCACAGCCAACGAGATTGACGGCAGGAAGTGTTATTCAAAAATGGCAGATATTCCTGGCGAAATAGACATACTTAATGTCTTCCGCCCATCAGAGCAAGCTTTGGCAGTAGTAGAGGAAGCAGTGGAGCGAAGAAAACAGCGCGGCGATATTAGGGTGGTGTGGCTGCAGGAAGGCATCGAAAGCGAAGAAGCAGCCGCCCTTGCCGAAGCCAACGGCATCGAATTCATACAGGACAGATGCATGCTAAGGGAATATAAAGGGCTGTAGAGAGTAGCTATTAGTAGTATTACAGGATCCTATTTTTATGCAAAGTATATTGTTTTCTTTTTATTAGCCCATATTTTGGCGCCCAACGAATTAGCGGAATGCTTTGGTAATATTTAAAATTGAAAAGGTACACATTTCTTTTAATCGCACATTGTGGTTTTGGTTCCCCTAAGCTTGCTTCGGGGTTGTTCATAATGCCTACCTTTTCTCAATGAGTTTGGTATTATTTCACAGTAAATGTAACCGACATCAGCTCAACACCGTTATTATCGGTGCTGTGCAGCCGAATGTCGTATTTTCCCGGCGTATGCGGTGCTGCAAACTTCATAGTGCCTTTTGCCTTGCCGTTAAGGTACTGGTAAGTTAGGTCGTACTTATCGTTTTCAGCTTCGCTGCCATGCTTAATGTTCGATGGGATTATGCCAATCCACGCATCCTTGGGCAGTCCTTTCTGCACAGAAAATTTAACGATAATCTCCTGTCCTTTGGAATATATTTCTTTGTCGAGCTTTAGCGTGTT
>DAINRZ010000791.1:0-1283 GCA_036741575.1 Kapaibacterium sp. (SeqCode) | reverse complement strand
GTCGTTCAAAAACCTGCTGGGTGCAGTGATTTCCGAGGACGGCAAATGGGCGGTCTATTATGAAAAACCGGAGCGCGGCAATACAACCGCCTGTATTAAATCGACTGTTATCGATACTCTGGTTTATAAAGTGAATCGCGGAACAAGCGTTACTTTATCCAAAAACTCCGGCTGGGCTGCCGTAAAAGTACTTCCCGACAAGCTGGACCTGGAAAATAAAAAAGGGGCCGATAAGCCCAAAAACGGCATGGCTCTGGTGAATCTTGCCGACGGTAAGAAAACAGAATTCGAGAATATCGATAAATATGAGTTTTCCAACAACTCTAAATGGTTTGTGTATAAGAAAGCAGGCGATGAGAAAAACAGCGATAAAAAGAAGCGACCGATTGGTTCGCCCATTTACCTGAGGCATCTGGAATCTGAATCGGAGATTGCAATTCAAAATGTTACTGAATTTGCTTTCGACAGCTTGTCGAACAACCTGGCCTTTGCCGTCGAGGAAAAGGACGCAAAGCAGAACTGCCTCTATTATATAGACTTGAACAGTGAAATTAAATTCCCCAAAGAGATAGTTAAAGATAAAAATATTCACTTTAGCAGCCTGGCATGGAACCACAAGAAGAATATACTGGCTTTTGTGATGGGCAAAGAGCGAAAAACCGGCGCTCCCGACTCGTGCGTGTTAGTTGCGTGGGATAATAATGCCAGGGATTACAGGGAACTGGTTAATTATGGGAATATGCCCAAAGACTGGTATATTCCTTTCAGCAACAATCTTAGCTGGTCGCAGGACGGGGAGAGGCTGTTTTTCGGGTTCAGGCCGCTTGCCGACACCCTGCCCGAAGAAGACGAATTTAAATATACAGATTCTACCTACACGGATATAAATTCTATAAGGAAAAACACCGAGATAGATATCTGGCACTGGAAAGACCCGATGATTAAAACAAACCGCAAGAAATTCTGGGACGACTACCAGTCGGAATCTTTCATGGCCGTTTACCATTACTCCAAAAATAAGTTTATACAACTGGCCGGCCCCGACCTGCCGGATGTCAGGGTAAACGATAATCCTAATTATGCGCTCGGGCTCGATCCAAATCCCTATCTGAGGGAATTGACCTGGGACGGCAGCTATAGCGATATTTATTCTGTCGATTTACATACCGGCGAAAAGAAGCTTGTCGGCAAAAAAATTCAATATAATGTTGAATTATCTCCCTTCGGCAATTTTATATTATATTTTACGAACAAGCACTGGTATATATACAACAATAACACAA
>DAINRZ010000790.1:0-1294 GCA_036741575.1 Kapaibacterium sp. (SeqCode) | reverse complement strand
GTAATAAGATATAAAGTACTCCACCGCATTATCGGGAAAGAATCCTTGGAATTCGCTGTAGAGCTGTGCCGCCAGTGTTTTGTTGGGCGAGATTATCAGGGTAGGCTTTTGCACCTGTTCAATCACATTCGAGATAGTAAATGTTTTGCCGGAACCGGTCACGCCGAGCAGGGTCTGGAATTTATCGCCCCGGCGCAGCCCCTCTGCCAGTTCGCGGATTGCGCGGGGTTGATCGCCTGCGGGGTCGTAACCGGAATTAAGAGTAAATTTTTTCATCATATTAAGATAAATTTATTAAATTCAATTTCGTTAAATTAATAATTCTGTAAACGAATTGGTGTGTTTTAACATTTTGGAAAAATATGACTGATGAATTTTCTAATATAGAAAAAAAGGACAACAGGGGATTTATCATACTTATCGTACTGACGGTTATTACCTTTGTTGTATGGCAGATACCGCTTGTGGGCAGGTTTATCCTGTACCCGTTTACTATTTTGGGAACATGGTTCCACGAGATGGGCCACGGCGTAACGGCAATGCTAATGGGAGGCTCATTCGAGCAGCTCGAAATCTATGCTGACGGTTCGGGCCTGGCTTATCATAGCGGCAGCCTGTTCCTGGGGCCTATAGGCAGGGCGGCAGTTGCAGCCGGCGGGCCATTGGGGCCTCCGCTTGCCGGCTCGCTCATGATAATCCTTTCGAATAAAGAGAAGTACGTCAAGCCGGTGCTGATAATATTCGGTGCTTTGATTCTAATATCTGTCCTGCTCTGGGTGCGTTCCTGGTTTGGGATAATAGTTCTGCCGCTTTATGCTCTGGCTATAATTTTTATTGCATCCAGGGCAAATCCGGTATTACAGAAATTCACATTGCAGTTCCTTGGCGTGCAAGGATTTTTCAGCGTTTACCAGAGCCTGGGCTACCTTTTTTCGAGCGGGGGCACCGTCGACGGCTCTTCGATTATGTCCGATACCGGCGTTATTGCCGACAGCCTGTTTTTGCCGCACTGGGTGTGGGCTGCCTCGATAATTGCATTATCGGTATTCCTGTTTGTAAAGACTCTGAGCTATGCCAACCGACGCCCTGAAAAAGCGGCATTGCAAAAACCTTCAATTACGGATTATACTGTCTGATGTATAATATTATTTGTAACTATTTTCGAAATAAATTGTTTTAATCATGATTAATATCGATTGTTAAATAAACTAACGGAATATGATGAGAATTTTTAAAAGACTCTGCTTTGCACTGATGATAGTTTTGCTTGCCGGAAATGCAGCCGCAGGCAAAG
>DAINRZ010000789.1:0-1305 GCA_036741575.1 Kapaibacterium sp. (SeqCode) | reverse complement strand
TCGAAAAGTATGTGTCGCTGGGCAAAATTATCGAAATTGCTGGCCAAGCACCGGAATTAGATATTGTTACAGAAGGATCGTTCTTTGAAAAAAAGGGGAAAATCGTTAAGATAGGATATTTTAACGACAGGGCGTTCTCGTTTTATTATCCCGAAAACCTCGAAGCCCTGGAAAATGCCGGAGCCGAGCTATGCGGAATATCATCAATCGACGGTGAATCGCTCGAAGGTATCGACGCCTTATATATAGGCGGCGGGTTCCCCGAAACGAATATCGAAGCCCTGGCAAATAATATCCTGATGAAGAATGCCGTTAAATCGGCAGCAGAATCGGGGATGCCTATTTATGCCGAATGTGGCGGGCTGATGTATCTTGCTCGGTTTGTTGAGGTTAACGGTGTGGACTACGAATTGGCAGGCGTTTTCCCGATAAAAATTAAAATGGAAACGAAACCGCAGGGGCATGGCTATTCCGAAGTGGAAATTAACGGGCAAAATCCGTACTTCCCCGTCGGAACGGCCGTCAGAGGCCACGAATTCCATTATTCGAGGGTTAGCCAAACAGCCAAGGGGCTTGAATACTGCATGAAAGTAAACAGGGGCAGCGGTATCGATAGCGGTAATGACGGCCTGGTGTACAAAAACACTCTGGGATGCTACCTGCACCTGCATACACTGAGTTGCAAAGAATGGGCAGGCAGAATGGCTGCAAATGCATTGAAATATAAACAAGATAGATTATAATAAAATTTTTTAAAACAGTCGATAGGAGAGCTGAATATGGCAACACAGAAAGAAGCAATCGAAAAACTTGTCAACATAATGAAAAAATGGCAGGTTATAGAAGACGAATCCGTCAAAATGACTACCGAGATTATCAAGAAAACCGACAATCCGCTGGTTCACCTTGTAATGGAAATCATTCGTCAGGATTCCGTTATGCACCGCCGCGTGCAGCAATTGTTAGTTGACCATTTCGAAAAACAGCCAATAACACTTAATCCCGATGAATTGCTTGGTTTTTGGGACCTGGTGGAAAAACACGACCTGATGGAAAAGAAAACCATCGAGCTTGCCAATGAAGCCCTCGGCGAAACAAAATCTTCGTTTGCACATTATCTTATCAGCTATCTGCTGAAAGACGAAAAGAAACACGACGACCTGCTCGAAGATATGTCGAAACTGAAAGAAGGAATGTACCCGTATTCGGGAATGTAATAAGCAATTGTGAAACAAATTACCGGATAACTACCGGAGGAGAAATAAATTGGCAGTAGTAAAGAAAGAGAAATCTTCGAGATTCGGC
>DAINRZ010000788.1:0-1310 GCA_036741575.1 Kapaibacterium sp. (SeqCode) | reverse complement strand
AGCCTATGCTGTGGAAATGCAAAATGGAAGTAATTAATCCTAAAAACTCTAAATTTATATTAGTATTCGGCCAGGCTAATAATGCAACCACCGGCGCCGGAAACGACGGAGCGCCACAGGGAAAGCTAGATGTAATGTATGCAGAGTCTGAGCTTGCACCTGCCGATTCTATTAAGGGTTTCGATGCCAGGTGGACAATACCCTCAACTAACGGAACTTTGTGGAATATACTCCCCCCTGCCGATAATCCTGCGTTCTACGGCAGCAGCATAGACCTGACAAGCAAGTCGGACAAGGATACCGTAACCTTTAAATGGTACCGGTTCGACGTTCCCGACCAGTCAGATGCCGCCAAAAACCCGAAAGGCCTGAAATGGTTTATCTGCGACGGAGAAACCGGAGGGGCTATATTCAAATACGACATGAGGTCGCTCTCTACTATCGTTAATGCCGACGGAGCCTCGGAAATTGCTTCAAATAACAATATAGGCGAACTGACGGCTTTCGGTACTGCTTACAAGTTTGTCATAACAGGCGAAAAACCGGGCGGCAATAGTGCTGGCGAGGATAATTCCCTCAATCGCACAGAAATATACCCTAATCCGGCAGGCGACTATATTAACTTCAAAATCAACGGGCAAGACGGTCAAAAAACCCATGCCGAAGTATTCGACAGGCTGGGGCGAATGGTTGCATGCGCCGAATTTACAAACGGCAATAACCATGCAATAGACGTATCCGGCCTTGCCCCGGGAGCATATGTGATTAGAATTTACACAGGCGGCGAAATGATACGCGAAATGTTCATTAAAAATTAACCGTTATAATCGAATATCTGATTTTACTTGTATAATTTCCAAGCTTTAGCCATATTTGTTGTTTTATAATTTTTCGGGATTAAATAAAAGATGCTGGAAGAAATAGCAGCCCTCAGGGAAAAAGCGCTCGATGATTTGAAAACTATTGCCGATGCAGCACAATTAGAACAATTCAGGCTCGAATACCTCGTAAAAAAAGGTTCCATACAGGCATTGTTCGACAGGATGAAAGATGTGCCCAAAGAGCAGAAACCAGCCTTCGGCAAGGAGATGAACCTGCTTAGGAACGCCGTGGAAACGGAGTTCAAAGCATTACAGGAAAAATTCGAGGCTTCCAAATCGGCTGCTCCCGATATCGACCTTACATTACCGGGCAGGACTCTGTTCAAAGGCTCTTACCATCCCGTTATGAGGGTGCTCGACGAGATGAAGGCGATTTTCCGCGATATGGGTTTTGCAACGGCTAACGGCCCTGATATCGAAGACGGTTAC
>DAINRZ010000787.1:0-1318 GCA_036741575.1 Kapaibacterium sp. (SeqCode) | reverse complement strand
AATAGGTTCGGCGTTCCTGGGACTGATTGCAGCAGCCGGGCTGACTTATTATCAATATAACTTCGAATTTTTCTCATATTTGCAATACTTGTTTTCTGTTACTCTCAGTATATAATAATAATTAGTGTTTTAATGAATAAATTAAAGGTGGCAAAATGGCGATAGTATATAAAACAGACTTCAGGGATTTAAGAATCCCACATACAGTAAGGCGTGGCAAGGTAAGGGATATATATGAAATGGAGGATTCCATATTATTTATCGCTTCGGACAGAATATCTGCATTCGACGTAGTGATGGACGATGCGATCCCAGAAAAAGGAAAAGTCTTGTCAGTAATTTCGGCCTTCTGGTTCGAGAAGACACAACATATAATCAAAAACCACTTTATCAGCAACAATGTGGATGATTACCCCGAAGATTTCCGAAAGTACAGGGAGCAACTCGAAGGCAGGTCAATGCTCGTAAAAAAATGCAGGCCGCTGCCGCTCGAAGCTATCGTTAGGGGATATATTGCCGGCTCGGGATGGAAAGAATACAAAAAAAGCAAAACTGTATGCGGTATCCCATTGCCCGACGGCCTCCAGGAGTTTTCAAAATTCTCTGAGCCGCTTTACACACCTTCGACAAAAGCCGAGGAAGGGCATGATATAAACATTTCTTACGAAGAAGCGTCGAAAATTGTGGGCGATGAAATGAACGCAAAGGTTAGCAAGGCTTCGCTCGACTTGTATAATTTCGGTGCGGAATACCTCGAAAAGAGGGGCATAATTTTGCCTGATACCAAATTTGAATTTGGCCTGGACGAGAACAACGAATTAATTCTTATAGATGAAGCCTTGACGCCCGATTCGTCCCGATTCTGGGATAAATCTGTTTATCAGCCTGGCAAACCCCAATTGAATTTCGACAAGCAAATACTCCGTGATTACCTGGAATCGCTCGATTGGAACAAACAACCGCCGCCACCGCCGCTGCCGCAGGAAATAATTACCGGGACGACTGAGAAATATCTCGAGGCTCTGAGGCTTATAGTTAACAGTTAAAGTATCAGTCAATGGCAAAGTCCGGAACACCGGAAATCACTTTTGATGACAGGCGGCCGCAAACAACCGACTGGAAGACCCTGTTTATCACTTTTGCAATGCTGGCGATTGGCCTGCTTTCAATCTACAGTTCGACCAACAGCCCTGGCATGGGTGTATTTTTTGAAAGGCAGCTTGTATATGTAATCGTAGGCCTTGCATCTATGTTTGTAATAATGTATATTCCCGAGCATTGGCTTCAGGTTTATACTATGCCGTTCTATGTTCTCAAC
>DAINRZ010000786.1:0-1324 GCA_036741575.1 Kapaibacterium sp. (SeqCode) | reverse complement strand
ATTTGTAACGAATATGTTGGGATTTAATTTACACACGGCTAAAGCCGTGTGTTGCAGCAATGTTATTGCAACCGGCGGCTTTAGCCGCAGGCAAAGTATATGGTGAGAGAAAGGGCGTATCAACTCACAGGTTTACCCGTGGGAAGCTTGGCAAAGTGGTTGGAGGCATGGCAAAGTAGTGGGAAGCATGAGATAGTGGTGGAATGCACCTGCGGTAAACCGCAGGGTTGATATCGGGGATAAGCGGCAACCGGCATAGGATGTTACGCCGGCAATATTGTACTGAGAACAGTATAACACTTATGTGCTTATGCTATTTGGCAGTAATCCTAATACCGAAGGAACTTTTCAGTGCGTAAGTTTCCTTCATTCGTTACTACCATTACAAAATAAACGCCTGCAGGCAGGCCGCCGAGCTGTATTTCGCGCCGGGCGCCCGGGCATGTTTCCCAGTAAACAGACCTGCCGCAAATATCCGATATGGTAATATTGCCAATTATGCCTGTTGCAGATTCGATAATTGCCTTATCGCGAGTAAAAGTTATTGCTAACTGCCCTTCGTTTGTGCTAATAGGATTTTCCGTTATGCCCAGCCCGGCCTCCTTCAGGTCGGCTGAATACAAAAGCGTGTCGTCGGCGCGGACAAACAAATGACCGTCCTTCGATATTCTAATATAATTGATTTCTCTATTTACTAACGAGGACATATCTGTCTCGGTGAAATCAGTATAAGGCTCTTTAGAGTAAACAATAGATTTTTCTTTCGCAAAAACCATATTCGTACCCCAGAACTCTAAATCGTTAATATCATCCTCTAAATCTGCCTCGTATATACTTTCCCATTTCTCTCCTCCGTCTGTTGAATGGAACACCTGCCCCATGGAATGCATATAGGTATCGTACGCTCCCATAAAATCCCAGTTTTTTGCAAGAGAAGTTTTGACTTTTACAGTATCCCATTTTGCGCCATAGTCTTTGCTGAGGAGAAATTTCAAGTCAAGTTTTTTGTAAAAAATCGAATAGTAATAATTATTATACGGATTAATGAAAAAGTAACCCTGTTTATTATCGAAAACTAAAACAGTATCGAAAATTCTGTTTTGTATATCATACCTTAAGACGACACTATCCAGTTCAATAAACAGGTTATTTAAATCGTTATGATGTCCGGTAAATCTTGAATCACTTTTAAAGTTGAAATCGCAAAGCTTTTTCCATGTTTTGCAGTAATCGTCCGAATATATTATTGCATCTTTCAATGAATCATATTCGCTGTATAACGAATTTAATCCTATCGAATAAACCCTGTCATTTTTATTTAAAG
>DAINRZ010000785.1:0-1325 GCA_036741575.1 Kapaibacterium sp. (SeqCode) | reverse complement strand
CGAATTAATCTGACAGGTAGAATAATGCTGAAATTTGTTTTATTTATCGTTGCATTGGCAGCACTTGCCGGATGCAGCCCAAAAGATGAAGACAGGCCTGTGCCCGGAGGCGAAATGAAAATAGTACCTGAGGATACCATATCTTCTTCTCAGGATGTAACAATCGGCTCCCCCACCGTCAATCCGGGCGATACCGCTGGCCAGGAACAGTATATGGCCGATATCGGCAAAAGAATTAAAAAAATTGAAAACAATGAATTAGTAAAAATGCTGCCCGATAAAATTCCCGGGACGGAGAAACTGCCTGCCGATATTGGAAACGTAAACGAAGGCGGTACTGAGTATAAAGTTGTTACGGGCACATATAAATTCCCAAAAGGGCAGGTTACTGTAGAATTAACTGACTTTACCTCTGAAAACAGCATTCCGGAAAGTATAAAATCTGCATTGAGGAAAATGCCCCCGCCGGCCACGGGAGTAATTCTTGGCAGAATCGAGGTGCCAGAATTCTGGGGTTTCAACTACTACAACGAGAGGCTGAAAGCAGGATATATAAGGGTCATTGTTGCCGGCAGGTTCTATGTCCAGATTGGTTACGACAATGTGCCTATTGCCTTCGGCGAAGTTGCCGGGATAATAAGTATGATGAATATAAAAGGCATGATGAAATATAAATCTTAAACTAATTAATAGCTAAACCGGATAGCCGGCGCTTAGTAAAAACAGTTGTATAATTTGAAAGACTGAAAAATGCAAAAACTCGAGATTAAAGGCAAAAAACCTACCCGCCATGGTTTTGGCGAAGGTTTGGTTGTTTTGGGCGAGAAATATAACAATGTCGTCGTTCTCGGCGGCGATATTACCGGTTCTGTTATGACATCGATGTTCAAGGAGAAATTCCCCGACAGGTTCTTTTCGATAGGAATCGCCGAGGCGAATGCTACAACAATTGCAGCCGGACTGGCTCTCTCGGGGAAAATCCCATTTTTCTCAAGCTACAGCGCTTTTGCGGCTTTTCGTAATACTGACCAGTTGCGTATTTCGGTGTGTTACAACGATGCTAACGTAAAAATCGGCGGCGGGCACTCCGGAATAACCGTCGGGCCCGACGGGGCAACTCACCAGTCGCTCGAAGAAACTGCCCTTCTGAGGGCTATGCCTAATATGCGGGTGATAGTCCCCTGCGATTTTCTGGAAGCAAAAAAGGCCACGATTGCTATGGGCGAGACTTACGGCCCGGCTTATCTTAGGTTCGGGCGCTCAGCCGTTCCGATGTTTACAGATGAATCTACTCCTTTTGAGATAGGCAGGGCGCAGGTTTTCCG
>DAINRZ010000784.1:0-1327 GCA_036741575.1 Kapaibacterium sp. (SeqCode) | reverse complement strand
TGTCCGCTGCGGCGGCTCGTGCACGAAATTTGTGAAGGGGGAATGAAGCAGCTTGGTAAAGTATCAATTAGAAAACAGGTAACAATTAGTCATCCCCAATTTCGTTTAATAATTTAAGTTTAATAAAATTGAGATAACTATGCCGGTATTGAGCATATTTTTTGGCATCATAATAAAAATGTACCGTGAAATAAACAGCAGGCACAATCTGCCTCATATCCATGCCGAGTACCAGGATGATGAAGCCGTTGTTTCCCTTGAAGGCGATGTGTTAAGTGGAAATCTACCGCCTAAAAAGCTCAAGCTTGTATTAGCATGGATGGAAATCCATAACGAAGATTTGTATGCAAACTGGAAATTACTTTCCGAAGGAAAGGAATTCTTTAAAATTGACCCATTGAGGTAAGTTATGCCACGGATTAAACCGTTAAGTGTAAAGCCTTTGGAGAATTACTGCCTCGAGATTGAATTCTCTAACGGTGAAAAAAGAAAATTTGACTGCAATCCTTATCTGAACGGCGACTGGTTTTCTGAATTGTTAGATAAAAATAAATTTAATTCTGTAAGGATTGCCGGCAATACCGTTGAGTGGCCTTCAGGCCAGGATATTTGTCCTGATTGCCTCTTTGACAACAGCCTTTAATTTGAAATTGATAATAACTTCGCTACGGCGGCTCGTCTGATCAATTGATTACTTGATACACGAATCTTCCAAAATGCCGGCTAATGTACCCGGTGGTATATCCCTGTTATGGATAGGAACAACTATAATATTCATTCCAGGTTTTTTAAATATGGCATGAGAACCCGATTGCCTCGAAAAAACGAATCCGTTCGATTCAAGGATTTTAATAAGTTCTTTTGGTTTCATGAAGCAAACTCAAGAGCCTGCCTGGCAATTTCTTCCTCGATAAGAGTATCTATATAAAGCTGAACGGCGTCTTTCAGGTTTTCCATTGCCTCGGCAACAGTCCTGCCGTGTGTGTGGCAGCCGGGTAATTCAGGGCACCAGGCATGGAATTCATCGCTATCCTTTTCGATTTTGAATGTAATAATAATAATCCTTAAATTTTTTATTTTGATAGAGTAACTATTCAATATTATCTTAATTGAAACTGGCAAACGGTTTCTATATTTATACTCTCGAGGCATGTGAATATATGCTCTCGAAAAAATTGCAGATAATAAAATAGGATCATCTTT
This sequence comes from Kapaibacterium sp. (SeqCode), assembly GCA_036741575.1. GTDB lineage: Bacteria > Bacteroidota > Ignavibacteria > Kapaibacteriales > UBA2268 > DAINRZ01. Next base: position 124 of record DAINRZ010000784.1, on the reverse strand, counting down.
GTCTATTAAGTAAAATATAATTAGGAACTGCTTTTTTAATTAAGCAGTTCCTAAAATAAAAAGGAAATAGTATGAAATATAAATTAATAACAATAATATTTCTTTCATTTCTTCAAATTTTATA
>DAINRZ010000783.1:0-1355 GCA_036741575.1 Kapaibacterium sp. (SeqCode) | reverse complement strand
GTATTTGGAATAAGATGAAAAATGAATAGAGAAAGTAAAAAAAACCATTTGAAATATGAAAAGATATTAATTAAATTTTCTACCATGCATCCACTAATTATCAAGGATTCATTTATGAATAAATTTTTTACAATATTAATCTGCTTTGTCGTTGCAATATCAGTTTCTGAATCCAAGCCGCAATATTCCGTTTTGCAGACATATGGGGTAAGGTGTATAAACTGCCATGTCAATGTGCAGGGCGGGGGAGTGCGCAATACTCCGGGCTGGATGTCGAGAAAAGATATAGCGCTTATTAATCCTTCGTCTATCGGTTTGCAGGATTTCTTCGATTTTATCGGTAATTCCAACACAGCAATCGATGACAAAGTTCTGTTTGGTATGGACACCAGGGTTCAGAGTGCAAAATGGGGCAGCCCCAGCGCTTCGCAAAGAGACCTGATGCTTATGCAGATGTCTCCCTATTTAGTTATTACCCCCTTTGATTTCTTGCAAATCGAGGCATTTTACAACCTTGCCTACGATTTAGAGTCGAACAAACGCTACATAGGCCAGCAGCAATATGCCGCCAGCCTTTATATAAAGCCCTCAGAAGATTTGCCACAGCTAAGGATTGGTTTCTTTCAGCCTACTATCGGCACCAAATATGAAGACCATACACTTTTGATTCGAAGGGTAGCCGACCAGGGCAAAAGCCTGCCGCTTATCCCGGACGATTATGCAGAACTTGGCGCCCAGATAGATTATGGCGCCCTAAGCTGGCTGGAAGCTTCTGTAGGAATTTTTACCAGCGAGAATTTTTCAAAATTATCTATAACTGATTATACCGGCGTCAAGAAACCTATCACAAGCGATAAAACATTATCTTATGTTACAAGGCTTGTATTTACGCCCGAACTTCCGTTTGGATTGACAGGTTATTTTGGCTTTTCAGGGCTGGCAAACGGCAATTTCAGTACCGATGACGGTTTCTACCTTAAATCGAATTACCTGACGATTGCCAGTTTGTTCCTGAACATCGGATTTACTGATAATGTAAGCCTGATGTTTGAATACCTGACAGCCAAAAAACATAACTCGTTTACCAGTAAAAGCTATATGCTGGAAGTGAATTATCAGCTTTTAGAATCTGTAATTCCTTATGTCAGGATTGAGCAGGGCTCCACAGAGCAAAGATTATTCGAGGATTATTATACATACAATGTTAATCAATATGTAATTGGCGCGCACATCTACCTTTTACCATATATTGAGTTGCTGCCTGAGTACAGAATTTACGACAGGGAGAAAGCACCGGGGCATCAGGCGCAGTGGGCTTTCCAACTACATTTGTTTTATTAAGTAAAAAAACTAAA
>DAINRZ010000782.1:0-1373 GCA_036741575.1 Kapaibacterium sp. (SeqCode) | reverse complement strand
TTACCGGAATTTTACCGAAATCGCGTTTTTTCGGGCAAAAATGGCTAAATATATTATTAGGCGGGGCTAAAGTGGGAATGGTTACATGGAATAAAACAATTCAATCAAGTTTGTATTCCTCTCCCCATTTATCCTTGTCGTCAAAGAAAGGCTGCTCGTGCTTTATTAGCAGGAAGTCGCCGATGGCAAGCATGTCCATCTCAGTCCTCATAAAGCATTTGTATGCGTCTTCGGGTGTGCAGACTATAGGCTCGCCGCGAACATTAAACGAGGTATTCACTATCACAGCACATCCGGATTTTTCGTGGAACCTTTTTATCAGGGAATAATACTCGGGATTGGTCTCCTGGTGCACTGTTTGAATCCTGGCAGAGTAATCGATATGCGTAACGGCAGGGATTGCAGAGCGCACCTGCCGGAGCCTGTCCAGCCCAAAGAGGCCGGTATCGCCGGTATTATTGCGAAGGCTCTCCTTTACGTCTGCTACAAGCAGCATATACGGGCTTGCCGTTGTCAGATCGAAGTATTCATCTGCATATTCGGCAAGAACGGATGGTGCAAAGGGCCTGAAACTCTCGCGGTACTTAATCTTCAGGTTCATAACGGCTTGCATAGCGGGATTGCGGGCATCGCCGATAATACTTCTGTTGCCGAGGGCACGCGGGCCGAACTCCATCCTGCCCCTGTGCAGGCCGATGACTTTGCCTTCGATAAGGGCGTTGGCTACGACATCGTCGAGTTCATCTCTGCTTCGGAATCGCCTGTAGGCAGCGCCGTATTTGCTTAATGTGGTAGCGATATCTTCGTCACCATAGACCGGGCCCAGCAGGCTGCCCTGCATACCGTCGGCGCCTGAGCGGTATGAATGCCTTTCGCCTGTGAATTCCTGATAATAAGCTGCCAGGGCTGCCCCCAATGCTCCGCCGGCATCTCCGGCAGCAGGCTGTATCCAAATATTTCGGAATATGCTTTCCCTCTGAATTCTGCCGTTGGCCACACAGTTCAGGGCAACGCCCCCGGCCAGGCACAGGTTTTCCGAACCGGTCAATTCGCGGGCGTGCCTTGCCAGTTTGAGCATTACTTCATCTGTAACTTCCTGGAGCGAGCAGGCAATGTCCATTTCCTTCTGCGTCAGCTCCGATTCAGGCTTCCGCGGGCCTCCGCCAAAAAGCCTGTGGAATTTACGGGAAGTCATGGTCAGCCCGCGGGTATAATTAAAGAATTCCATATTTAGGTGAAAAGAGCCGTCTTCCTTAATATCAATAATATTATCCCTGATAAGGCCAGTATATAACGGTTTTCCATAGGGGGCAAGGCCCATCACTTTGTATTCGCCGCTATTCACGCGAAAGCCTGTATAATAAGTAAACGCC
>DAINRZ010000781.1:0-1375 GCA_036741575.1 Kapaibacterium sp. (SeqCode) | reverse complement strand
ATCAGATTTGGAATTGCAGCAGTTTATATGTTTGGTACAACATACCACAAAACCGCCGTTCATAATTCTGATGTAGATTTGCTCGTGCATTTTTCGGGAGACGATATCCAGAAAGAAATGCTCAACCTGTGGTTCGAGGGCTGGAACGACGCACTGAGGGAAGTAAATTTCTTCAGGACAGGATATATGGTGGATAATCTTATAGATGTTTACTATGTTACTGATGAAGATTTATTGAGTAAAAAATATTATGCTCAGTTAATCGAACCTAATTCTAATTTTGCCAGAAGGCTTAAACTAAAGGGAGAATAGTGTTATTGATGAAAAGATTACTTTATTTGTTGATTATTTTGTTGTTATTTAATTCTACAAATAATTTAACAGGGCAGGTGAGGTTAGCCGAGGACTTTTTTATTTTCGGCGGCTATATCGGGAGTAATTATAATATCCACAATGCAGATTTCACAAGATTGCCGGGCATACCTAACTGTTGCCCCAATTTCAGTAACGGTACAGGATTCGGCCTAAACGGCGGTGTATTGGCCGGATATGCAGTTACAGAAAGGATTAATATTATTTCAACTTTGGGCTTTGTTTCGATGAGCGGCATTTTAAAAACAGAACAGATGGTACCTTTTGTATCCAATGATGCCATTTCTCTTGCAAGAATAGGGCATAGCATTGATACTAAATTGAACTGCCTTATTTGGGGAGCCGGAATGGAGTATGAATTTACAGCTAAGTTGTCGGGTATTATAAAGTTTAATCTTGCAAATATTATATTATATGATTTTGTGCAGGAAGAACGACTCCTTTCTCCAGAAGGATTAGTATTCGAAAACGGGCAAAGAGTCAGGAACAGGGTACAAGGAAAGATACCGGAAATCAACAAAATTCAGTATTCAATTTCTCTGGGAATAAGGTATTACATTAGAATAAGCAACAGGCTGCATTTGGGCCCCGAACTCTATTATTCTTTTGCTCTGTCGGATTTAGTAAATAATACAAAATGGAAAATATCATCATCTCACTTACTTTTGAATTTAGTTTATTTACCCGATCGCATTTTTTCCACTCCCATCGATCCGGAAAGGTAAACGAGCCTACATTTGCTGGAGCATTTTCCTGGCCCTGGGTATGTATCTGCTTTTAGGATAATTTGCTATTAATTCGATGAAAGCTTTTTTTGCTTCATCGATATTGCCCCGCCGGGCATAGGATTCTGCAATCATTATCTGGGCATCGTCCTTTTTAGCTGTATTATTCGAGCTTAGCACTTTTTCGAAGTAATTCACTGCTTTGTCGTATTGGTTCAGCCCAAAATGAGATTCTCCAATCCAGTAATTATATTTACCGATATTCTCTTTATTCTTTT
>DAINRZ010000780.1:0-1379 GCA_036741575.1 Kapaibacterium sp. (SeqCode) | reverse complement strand
AAGGTTTACAGTTAGTGGTAATGTAACCGATAAAGACGGCGCACCATTCATCTATAGCTACGTCGAATTCTTCTCGGTTGACGACGGAGGCAAATACGGAGTTGTACAGTCAATATCCTGCGATCCAAATGGCTATTATAAAATTGAACTCTCTTCTGAATATAAGTATATTGCCAGAGCTTTCGGATTTAATGATCCGCCAAACGATACAATTTTCGATCCTTATAACTATACTCCAATGTATTATAACCAGGTAACCAATCCGAATGAAGCTACAGTTTTAGTTATGGACAAAGATTATACGGATATAAACTTCATGCTCGGTGAAGGCGAGGAATATGAAAACACCCTTTCGGGATACCTGAAAAACGAAAATGGCGAAAAAATCAATAACGGATTTGTGGTTGCATATTTAGTCAACTCTGATTTAGACTACCTGGGTGAGCTTTATTTCGGAAAATTTGCCCAAACAAATAATGACGGAAAGTTTGAATTCAAAAACCTTATCCCTGGTGATTATGTATTACTCGGCATGCCTATGAGCGCCGATTATATGCCCGGATTCTATGTGGAAGGCAAGACTGCCACATGGCTGTGGGAAGAAGCTACTAGAGTGAAGGTGGAAAGCAGCGGAGATTATAGCAATATCGACATTATACTTCCTGAAATGGTTAAAATCGGCGGCATAAAAGGAATACACGGTATTGTAGTGGCCGAAGGGGGAATGATAGGTAAATCGGCTGATAAGCCCATGGGACAGCAGCCAGTAAGCGGAGCCATCGTTTATGCCGTGGATAAAAATAATATCAAAGTGAAATATGATGTTACAGACCAGGATGGTAAGTTTAAATTGAACGGCCTAAATGAAGGGCAGTACAAATTATATGTCGATAAAGTCGGCTTTAAATACTCTACTGAAACTGTCATTCTAGATAAAGATGATATGGTAAATGAAACTAACCTCGTACTCTCAGGCCAGAAAACGGGTGTTGATGATAACAACTCCAATAAAGGCAGTTTAGCAGTATCGCCAATACCGGCTTCCGACTTCGTTTCGTTTACTATGCCTTCATTGACCGGGCTGGTAACAATTAAAATTTATGATACCAAAGGCAATGTTGTTATGACATATGTTAACCATTACGAAAACGGAACCAGCACGCTGCATATCGATGTGAGCGCACTGAATGCAGGCAATTATTACGCAGGCATCTTTAACGGTACATTAAATTACAATATACCATTCGTTATTGTAAGATAAAAGCCACATTAATTGTAATAAAAGCCGGGACGAAAAATTCCGGCTTTTTTGTTTTGTAGAATTCCCTAATATCATATTATATTTGCCTAATCAAATTTTTATTAACTAATAAATGATT
>DAINRZ010000779.1:0-1379 GCA_036741575.1 Kapaibacterium sp. (SeqCode) | reverse complement strand
TTCTTATACCTTCCAGAATATTTTTTACAGTTTCATTCATCATTCAAAAATATTATTTATTTGTCGAATAAAAAAAAAGCCCGGATGGTTGAGCAAACACATGCCGGGCATTTACAATAATATCGGCAGCTATTCGAATTTTTTGGGATCGAAGTTCCTTATAGTTTTTTCCATTGCGAGATAACTTTTTAGCAACCTGATAAGAACTATACCAGTCATAAAGACTGATGTACCAATTACAATATACCCCGATACGTCATTAAGAGCCGGTATCCCGAGCGGTTTTTCCATTTGCTTAATGATAATCGAAAATCCGGCAACGATAATCATAAGAGCAAACAAGAGCCTTATTTTGTAGCCGGTAACATATTTTGTGGCCGTTGAGCCAAAAGCAGCCCCAAAAGCGCCGCCGAAGAACATTATAACAGCAGCGATTAGTTCTACCCTGCCTTTAATGGCATATGTAAATCCTCCGTATATCGATGTTATCAGTACGTTGAATAGGTCTGTACCTACAGCAATAACCGTAGGAACACCGAGAAGGTAGATCATTGCAGGCATTTTAATAAATCCGCCGCCAACGCCGAGCAATCCCTGCAGAATGCCTGCAATAAAGAAAATTACAAATACAATCCAAATAGAAACAGATTTGATGCCAGATACGGGGAAAGAAATCATAGGTGCAAACCTCATACGCTGTAATTTGTATGGAAGAGGCACTTTGTCTTTTTTATCTTTTTTAGTGGACATCACTTTTTCTTTTGACGGATGGTATTTATCGGGTGATTCTTTTTCTTTCTTTGCAAGGTTGGAGAAATAGTCGTATAGCATCAGGCTGCCCAAAATAAACAGCAGGGCTATGTATGTCCAGCGGATAATCACATCGAGACCTTCGGCGCCGAATGTGAACTTTAGGTACATAATTAACTGTGCGCCGGCTTCAACGCCGATAACCGAGAAAATAATCGAGAATATACCAAGTTTCCAATCGACATTCCCCATCCCGCTGTGGATTTTAGTAGCTACAATCGATTTACCGAAAATATGTGTTATATCAGTACCAATAGCATAATCCATGGGAAATCCGAAAATATTAAGGGCAGGAGTTACTATCCACCCGCCGCCAACGCCAAAAAACCCCCCGAGCACACCCACACAAAAGCCAATTACAAAGAGTAAAATGACATTAAACTGAATTTCGGCAATGGGCAGGTAGATGTTGAAAATATCCATAAATTCCATAAAAATACCTTGTTTTTATTTCTTAATAATTATTTCTTAATTAGTTACTCTGCTTTTTCAGCATGGCCGGTCGGCTTGACAAACAAGCCAATAAGGTAAGTTACCAGTAGGCCGAGTATTACAATAGAGCCAGTTGA
>DAINRZ010000778.1:0-1380 GCA_036741575.1 Kapaibacterium sp. (SeqCode) | reverse complement strand
ATGCTTCCTCCTAAAAAAAATGAAAAATAATTTCCTTAAACAGCAGCCTGATGCCCCGGCATCAAAAAAAACGCCCGCTCATCGGTTGCCGGGATTACCCCGGTGCTGACTGTTACCACAGGTTAATCCTGTGATATAAATTAATAAAATAACGATATGACATACTACTCTGTAAGTAAGTACGCCCCGATTTAAAAAAGGTTTCAGCAGATGTTAAAAAAAATTTAATATTACCGATAATTAAAGAATATTGTTTAATGAATTAATTAATTATTTGTTTGATGAAGAAAAAAGAACCTGTCGAACCAGAGCAAAGCCTTGTATTAATCGTTGACGATAATCCGAACGATTTGCAGATTATTGGCAATATACTAAAAGCGGTGAACTACAAGATAGCTGTTTTCACATCGGCCAAGGAGGCTCTGGAATTCATCCGTAAGAAGCAGCCTGATATAATAATACTCGATATTATGATGCCTGAAATCGACGGATACGAACTATGCAGGCAAATCAAACTGATGGAGGAATCACGTGATATACCCGTGATTTTCATCAGCGCACTGCGCGAAACTGTAGATATTGTGAAAGGATTTGAAATTGGCGGGCTCGACTATGTTACAAAGCCATTCAGGAAAGAAGAGGTAATTTCGAGAGTTAATGCCCACATGACAATTTACAAACAGAAAAAAGAGCTGTATAATCTCAATGAGAGCTTAAAGGAAATCAACTCCACTAAAGATAAATTCTTTTCAATTATTGCCCACGACCTGAAGAACCCGCTGGGCGCATTCAAAAATGTAACTTCCTTTTTATTAAAGAATTTCAGGACTTTGCAGGAAGAAGAAAAACTCGATTTCATAGACCTAATGAATCAATCTGCCCACCATGTTTACTCGCTGCTCGAAAACCTGCTTAATTGGTCGCGAAGCCAAACGGGCCGCCTGGAATTTTATCCCGAGAATTTCGACCTTTCCATGATTGTCAATGAAACGATCCAACTACTTAAGATTACCGCCGAGAAGAAGGAAATTGATATTATTAATAATGTGGAGCCAGGTTCGGTCGTTTTTGCCGACGTCAATATGGTGGCTACTGTAATAAGGAATTTAATTACTAATGCCCTGAAATTTACTCATAAGAACGGAAATATTACAATATACTCCGAAAAAGACGGCGTGGATTACTACAGGATAGAGGTATCGGATACCGGAGTCGGTATGAGTGAAGATATCAAGCAAAAGCTGTTTAATATTAAGCACCACCATACAACGCTTGGCACCGGCAACGAAAAGGGGACAGGCCTGGGGCTTATTCTCTGCAAGGAGTTTGTAGAAAAAAACAAAGGCCGTATATGGGTGGAAAGCGAGCCAGGCAAGGGAA
>DAINRZ010000777.1:0-1389 GCA_036741575.1 Kapaibacterium sp. (SeqCode) | reverse complement strand
GGCAGATACAGTACCTGTATATTATCCAGTGGCAGAGATAGGGAAGGAGTATTGCTTCAGGATACCTGTAAATAATTACGGCAAATATGAACAAGTAATTAAATCGCTTAAAAATAATTATTCTGATATAATAAAAACTAAATTTACGGTGCCTGCGGTATTAGCAAAAGGCCAAACAGACAGCATCGAAGTATGTATTACTTTGAAAAACGATAACAGTTTTACCGACACCATATATATTAACGGGATTTGCGGCACCAGGCCGCTTGCTGTTGTTTCATTCATCAAAAATGATTGCGACGAATCTATGTTCGATCTGGTCGATTTCAGGGATGACAGATTTATTAAATACAAGGGATTTGCCAAGAAAATCCTCGACCGTATCAGGATTACACCTTCGAAAGGTAATGCTAACGGGGCTTTCTGGCGTACTTTGAAGTTACCTGTCAGGAACGGGTTTGTCACCGAATTTGCTTTTGCCATTTCCGACGGGATTAATCATACGCAAAGCGACAGCTCTCTGCCCGGCGCAGACGGCATTGCCTTCGTGATACAGAACACCGGCCCCGATGCCCTTGGAGCTTTCGGCGGCGGTATTGGCTACGAAGAGATACCTAATAGTGTAGCTATCGAGGTGGACCTGTTCCGCAACGATTCCACACAGATTTATGACTATTACGATCCTAACGGCAACCACCTGGCTGTTATGAGTATGGGTAAACAACCTAATACTGCAAAACACACTAAAGATGCTACTTTGGGTATTACAGATTCTATTATTCAGATTAAGCCTAACGGTATGCCATATTACATTAGGATAGAGTACAATATAGAACCCTATGTGCTGAAAGTATTTATCAATAAAAGTAAAGAATTCGATAAGCCTGCTCTCGTCATAAATAACTTCAAACTGGATCAATTAATCGATTTGGAAAGCGGAGAGTGGGCATTTGCCGGATTCACTTCGGCAACGGCTAATTCCTACGAGAACCATGATATACTAAGCTGGTATTTCTGCCCTAAGCCCACGAATTCACAACAGGTGAGCGTCGGAGAAACCCTTCCTGAGGCAATAGATGGCCTTTCGGTATATCCCAATCCATTTGCAGGCGATTTGAGTATTTCGTTCAATGTAAATACTTCGTCCTATACAGAGGTGGCAATTTATAATCTTTTGGGGCAGAAGGAGGCTGTTGTTTATTCGTCGGAGAATCCGGCGCCAGGCATATACTCTGTCAATTTCGACACAAAAGAATTGTCCCCGGGGCTTTACTTTTGCGCTCTAAACACAGGCGGTACTTTAATTAGAAAGAACATTATCAGGCTTGGCAATTAACATATGAGTTACTAATACTTATTGTATTTTTCTCTTTCAGCCTGCAAACCGGT
>DAINRZ010000776.1:0-1391 GCA_036741575.1 Kapaibacterium sp. (SeqCode) | reverse complement strand
GTGGACATACTGGTAAACAGGAATGCATGAGCCGAATAATTCCTAATGTCATTGATTACATCGATACCGGGGCTGTCGGGCATCACCTTGTAAACTTCCAGAGTTTCGGCAATACCGCCATATTCGTTCACTTTTTCAATGAGCATGTCTTTCTCAAAGTCACCCTTGATTCTCAGTATTCCCGCATCTTTTATCAGCTTTTTCCTGTTCATTTCATCTATCAGGGCTTCGCTCGTAAATTCCGTTGGAACAAAATCTGCAACGACGTTATGCTCTGAAAGCAAAGCTGCCGTACCGCTGCCGATAACTGCAATTTTACTGCTTCCGAATGCTCTCGGGTCGAGCCTCTCTTCTCTCATCTGCTCGAAAAAGTACCTGACACCGTTCTCGCTCGAAAAAATTATCCAGTCGTATTTAAGTTTGAAAATATCCCTTAAAGGCTTCGCCAGCTTGGATTTCTCGGTTTTGATGACCGGGAACTGGATGGGGTTGGCACCGAGCACCTTTAATTTATAAAAAGTATCGCTTGCCTGGTCTTTAGCCCTCGTAATTACAATCTTTTTACCGAACAAAGGTTTACCGCTCAGCCAGCACATCTCGTCCCTTAGTTTTACTGTAGGGCCGATAACAAATATTACAGGTGGTTTGACGTTGAAGTCATAGATCTTGTCGGCAAGCTCCGAAAGTTTGCAATAATGGGCCTTTTGGGATGGTAGAGTAGCATTTTCGATTATTGCAGTGTCGGTATCGGGATTCATGCCTTTTTTAATCAGGATTTCAGCAACGGCCCCTATCTGCGACACTCCCATATAAACCACAAGGTTGGCATTTTTTAGCAGGGCGAGTTTTGCCCAGTCAACCTGCGATTCATCTTTTTCGGGAGTTTCGTGCCCCGTAATAAAAACGCATTGGGTGACCATTGCCCTGTGTGTCAGCGGTATTCCCGCATAAGCGGCAGCTGCAATACCGGCCGTAACACCGGGTATAATCTCGAATTCGATGCCTGCCTCTTTCAAAGCCATAGCTTCTTCGGAACCCCTGCCGAATATTAACGGGTCGCCGCCTTTCAGCCGCACAATTTTCTTTGCAGTATAGGCTTTATCGATAAGCAGCTGAATTATTTTTTCCTGCGGAAATGAATGATTACCCGGCTCTTTGCCCACGTAAATCAATTCTGCGCCGGGCTTTGCAAATTCCAAAAGCTGCTTGCCTGCCAGATTGTCGTACAGTATTACATCGGCTTCGTTGATTTTCTGCATGCCGTTAACTGTAATCAGTCCGGGGTCTCCCGGGCCTGCTCCGGTAAGAAATACCTTCCCGGCTGATTTTTTATTAAAAGGAAACTAATGGAGACCTCGGATTGGCTTCCGCCCTGCGCTACAAGCAAATCC
>DAINRZ010000775.1:0-1397 GCA_036741575.1 Kapaibacterium sp. (SeqCode) | reverse complement strand
CTCGATTTAAGAAAAGCAATACCCCTGCATATTAAAACACTGGATAACGGGCTTACTGTTGTCGTTGCCGAGAAAAGAAAAGTACCGGTAGTATGCCTGAATATCGCTTATAAAGTAGGCTCGAAAGACGAACTGCACGGCAAAACGGGGCTGGCTCACCTTTTCGAGCACCTGATGTTCCAGGGTACCGAAAACGTGCCCAAAGGAGAATTCGACAGGCTCTGTTCCATGGCCGGCGGTGTTAATAACGCCTATACTACCTATGATTACACCTGCTACAACATGTCGCTGCCTTCCTACCAGCTCGAGCTTGGTTTGTGGCTGGAATCGGACAGGCTGCGCAAGTTTTCCGTTACAGACGATGCCCTGCTTAACCAGCAGAAAGTCGTAGTTGAAGAAATCAGCCAGACTGTGGACGACCAGCCCTACGGCAAATGGCGCGATGTGCTGGCACGCGCTGCCTACGATCCGCAATGCTCATACCATTGGGAGATACACGGCAGCAAAGATCATGTGGCAGGTTGCTCTATGGCCGATGTCGAAGAAATTTTCAATAACTATTACCAGCCCAATAACGCATGTATGGTAATAACAGGCGACGTCGATGCCGCCAGTGCTTTCGACATGGCTGGCAATTATTTCGGGCAGATCCCCAACCTTACCGAAAATAAGCGCCGTAACGAGTTCCGCCCTGAGTTCCTGCGCGGAGGAGTGCAAGATTCTTTTGGCGATTCCATCCCCATGCCTGGGGTTTTCCTTGCTTTTCACTGCCCCGGATTCATGGACGACGGTATCTACCTCGCCGACATGATTGCTAATATTTATGCCGGAGGCAGAAGCTCCCCTTTTTACAGAAAACTGACTTACGAAAAACAGCTTGCTTCCTACGTCGGCTCGGTTATCGAAAAGAAAGAGCACAACTCTCTGCTGATATTCTATGCTATTGCTAACGAACCGGGCGTAACAGCAGATATCCTCTTCGCCGAGATGCTGGAATGTATTAATGAGACTGCTGCAAGGGGAATCACCGAAGAAGAGTTTACCAAATCGATAAACCAGATGACTATACAATATGCCAATTCTATCCAGTATTCCACCGGAGTGGCTGACCTTCTGGCCCAGCATATGCTGTTCTGGAACAATCCCGGAAAATTCTACGAAATATTGGATAAATTCAGAAACTTAAGGATAAAAGACATTAACTCATTTGCAAATAATATACTTACTAAAGCAAATATGATAAGGGTGGACGCCCTGCCAAACGGAAATTAAAAGCAAGCATCCAATGTTCAGAAATTTTTTTTGCGGTTTATTTCTTTCGACGCTTTGCACACGTCAGTATAATGTATTTTTTGTTGATACATTGAAAAACTTATTTTTTCAACTTACTTCTTTTT
>DAINRZ010000774.1:0-1403 GCA_036741575.1 Kapaibacterium sp. (SeqCode) | reverse complement strand
GAAGTAATTTATTATATCACAAATATTTATGAAAGCCTGCCTTTCACCGGGCAGGCTTTTTTAATACTCAAACCTGAGACTCCAATTTAGTTTAAATAATTCATTTATGTAATTGTAATATAATATATTTACTTATTTAAACCTAAAGAGAGGTTGAACCCATTTCAAATAAGTTAATGAACAACCCTGAAGCAAATTTCGAGGTATCAAACCCACAATGAGGGAATAAATTATTGTAATTTTAAAATTAAATCGATAAATTTGTTATCTTTATTTTATCAGATTTTAGAATAAATTAGTTTATAAGTGTGTTATATAGATGAAACTGCTGGCTCCCAAATCGATATCGAAACCCGGTGCGCTCCTGATTAAATGCGAATGGAGCGATGGATTCCAGTCTGTTATTACCTTGGAAAAACTACGCGAAGAATGCCCATGTGCTCATTGCACTACAAATAAGGAAAAAAGCGCTAAAAAGTTTGCGATACCTTTGATGAAAACATTCGATAACGGCATGAACGAACTTAAGGCGCTGAAGCCAGTCGGCAATTACGCTATTAAGCCGGAATGGTCCGACGGCCACGACGACGGCATATACGATTGGGAGTACCTGAGGAAAGTCTTTGAGAAACATGCACTTGAACCACACGAGGCAGAGCGGCTGATAAAGCTTGGCGGCAGCTGAAGCAACAAACTGACTGCATTTGTGTAGTTAAGATGAAAAAGTTGTCTTGAGAAACGTAAATAGATAAAACGATAAGGAAAAGTAATGAGAAAAGTTGTAGTTCCGCGGGGAACGGAATTAACATGCAAGAACTGGCAGATAGAAGCTGCCTATAGGATGATTCAGCATAATCTCGATGCCGAGAATGCCGAAAAGCCCGAAGAACTGATTGTTTACGGAGGCTACGGAAAAGCAGCCCGCAACTGGGAAGCATATGACGCTATTATCGATACTCTGAAGAACCTGGAACCGGACGAAACTATGCTTGTGCAGTCAGGCAAGCCGGTTGCTGTTATACCTACTTATTCTCTTGCCCCGCGTGTGATAATCGCCAACTCTAACCTTGTACCCAAATGGGCAAGCTGGGAATATTTCCGCGAACTCGACAAAAGAGGCCTGATTATGTTCGGGCAGATGACTGCCGGCAGCTGGATATATATCGGCACCCAGGGAATACTGCAAGGCACATACGAAACTTTTGCCGAATGTGCGCGCCAACATTTCGGCGGAGACCTCTACGGCAGGTTCCTGCTTACCGGCGGTATGGGCGGAATGGGTGGCGCACAGCCCCTGGCAGCCCTTTTTGCAGGGGCAGCTTCTCTTACTATCGAAATTGATGAAAAACGAATAGACAAACGAATCCATGACGGTTATTGCCAAAAGAAAATGACAAACCTGG
>DAINRZ010000773.1:0-1424 GCA_036741575.1 Kapaibacterium sp. (SeqCode) | reverse complement strand
GGTTAAAATCTGGTTCGACGAAAAATGGTGGCAAGAAAAATTTGGAGCTAAGGCTCCAGGTTACGTTGGTTCCGGGTGTGGCCTGGCGCTCCACACAAAGATTTGTTCCCTGGGGTATACAAGAAAAGTCGATGATATATCAAAAAGTTACGGCAAGATTCACTGGCTGAGGTATAGAGAGTGACGGTTCATTCAATAATGGAAAATTATGGAAAAAATAAAAAATATATTAAAAAAAGAAATATTAGGCAAAGATGATATTATTGCCCTTCTCGGCGCCCGGGACAAAGAATCTCTGGCCATGATACGCCGGAGGGCATACGAGATAATGGCAAAAAACTGCGGCGAAGAAGTTTATTTGCGCGGCCTGATAGAATTTTCAAATATGTGTGTGAATGATTGCTATTACTGCGGTATCCGAAACAGCAACGAGAATGTGGCAAGGTATCTGTTAGATAAAGAAGAAATACTCGAAATTGCCGACTGGTGCGCAGGTATGGGATACGGTTCTGTGGTACTTCAATCTGGCGAGCGCAGCGACGATGCTTTCATCGATTTCGTCACCCGGGTTGTAAGCGAAATAAAAAAAAGGTCGGTCAGCGACAGGCTTCCCGATGGATTAGGTATCACTCTTTGTATTGGCGAGCAATCTTATGAAACATATAAAAGGCTTTTCGAAGCCGGAGCACACAGATACTTGCTAAGGATAGAAACTACTAGCCCCTCTTTGTTCTCGAAAATTCACCCGCCCGAATTAAGCCTCGAAAACAGGATAGATTGCCTGCAGCACCTGCACAAAGCCGGATACCAGGTTGGTACGGGCGTAATGATTGGATTGCCTGGCCAAACGATAGAAGACCTGGCTAATGATATTATTTTTTTCAGGGAAATGGACGTCGATATGATTGGCATGGGCCCTTATATTATTCATAACCAAACGCCCATGAGCCAGTATTCGGACGAAATCAACCCAAAAAGAGATGAAATCTTTTCTTTAGCTTTGAAAATGATTGGCGTAACGAGGATAGCGCTAAAGAATGTGAATATTGCATCGACAACAGCGCTGCAGGCGATGGACCCTGCCGGAAGGGAGGAAGGCCTGCTTTGGGGCGCAAATGTGATTATGCCGATGCTTACCCCAACAAAAATTCGAAAGAATTACCAGCTATACGAAGGCAAGCCCTGCCTCGATGAGTTTGCCTCAGATTGCCATGCCTGCCTGAGAGCACGAATCGAATCGATTGGCAGAAACATTGCATATGACTTATGGGGCGATTCCAGGCACTTTGTAACAAAAAAGATTTAAAGTGTATTTAAAAAAATGAGTATTTGATTGGAAGTAAATAAAAAGAAATAATGAATAAATTAAAGGTTTAATATGAGAAATATAATTACAGTAATAGCTGTTTTTGCTGCAATCGTTT
>DAINRZ010000772.1:0-1442 GCA_036741575.1 Kapaibacterium sp. (SeqCode) | reverse complement strand
TAATGTGTTCGTAAAGTACGGCGGATTGAAGGATATTATAGTTAAACCCGGCGATATTGTTGCCCCGGGGCAGAAAATCGGCACTATCGGCTCGATTCTTAATGGCAGGACTAACTTAAACCTCGAAGAAGAAGTATTATACCAAAACCTTGAAAAAGGCGGGCGCAACTATCTGCACCTTGAAATCCTCAAACCGCCCATTCAAGAAATAAAACCATATTTTGTAGGATTCTTTTTGTTCGACCAAAAGCCGTTTTCGTTGATCGACCCAAATATATTTCTTAAGTCTCTATCATAAAATTCACTAATTACAAATATTTGTGACTAATTCCTTAAGGTTTGAACAACCACCACCAAAGGTGGTGGCTTTGGTAAAGTAAAGCTAAATTAACAGATTATTTTGTCAAACTATTTCTAAAAATCTTTCCTGTCGCCTGCTCTTTTAATTAAAAGTATAAGGATTGCAATCCAAAGGATATTGACACCGGCAGATAGGGCCATTCCTGGCCCCGAGCCGAAAAACTTTTTGAACACTGCTCCTGTATAGCCCATCATAGCCGAATTTTCGAGCTGCAGAATAATTTGTATCCGCGCCAGGTCGATGGGATTGAACATTGTGGCAGCTATGGATATTTTTTCGAGCGGGTAATTACTAAATATAAACAGCCCCAAAAGGAACAGACCGTCGTAAACTATTGCCGTGAAAAGCCATATAAATATCGAGAGGCCGAATCCCATGATTTTATTTTCGAATATTATGCCAATATACATTGATACTCCGGTGAAAATAAAATTCAGGAAGATTCCCGAAATTACCATCGAAATTAAATTCCATATTTCGCCGGATTTAAGTAAACCATAGAAAATAAAAGGGATTATCACTCCGGCAAATATGGCGGCAGAGAGCGCCAGGCTCAAACCGAAATACTGCCCCAGGAATATATCCTGCCTTTTTATAGGCTGCGAAATGAGGAGTTCGACAAAATCGCGGGAGTTGTAATTATATATTACTCCGAGAACGGTACATATCAGGGGGCTTACGACTAACACAAGGTTCATCAGGTTAATTATTCCGGAATGTAAGTTATGATTCAGAAACAGAAGAATGAATCCTGCAGCCAGGTAAAATCCCAGGTAAAAATACAGCCATTTGCTGCGGCTAAGATCGTATATAGTATATTTTAATATCTTAATCATTTGCCGCCGCCTAATAATACAGCTATGGATTCTTCGAGAGTATTGCGGCCGGCCCTGGCATTTATTTCGTCTGTAGTGCCGAAAAACCTGACTTCGCCTTCCAGAAGAAATATTATAAAATCAGTAATACTTTCGACGAAATGAATATCGTGCGAGGTCAAAAGTATATACTTACCCATTTCTTTGCGTTCATTGAGAATCTTTTTGAATTTAATTATCGCCAATGGGTCGAGCCCTGTCGTCGG
>DAINRZ010000771.1:0-1465 GCA_036741575.1 Kapaibacterium sp. (SeqCode) | reverse complement strand
GAGAACGCAGAGATTTGATACATTCATAAAAAATGGTAATGTTCTTACCTTTGCGTACTTTGCGGGCTTTGCGTGAGCTATTCTCCTACTTAGTTTATATAACTGATTTCTTACCCCGGCTCTCCAATCCACCCAAAACTACTAAAACGATCCCAATGAATCCATAAACAAGCTGGAGCATATCGAATACCCTGATAGTATAAAACTCGACTAATATCCATATTAGTGTACATATACCTACTGTAATAGTATCAATATAATATTTTTTTGTCCTTTTGATAGCTGTAAACGCTGCAAGCGTGCTTCCAATACCCAGGATAATGAAAAGTACGATACCCGGAATCAGGAAATTTGCAAATAACGAATCACTCAATAACTCCAAGGGCAACTGCATTATTCCGCCAGACGGGTCGATAATCAGTACAGCTCCACCTACAAGGGCAGAAATGGAGTTGAATATTAATAACATAACCGATATTTTTCTAATCATTTGATTCCATTTTATACTTAATAGTTCTAAAAATATTTTTTGAAGCCATTCAAATAAAATGTAAAATTAATATAAGTTTTTTAATAACCCATTAATAAACCTAAAAAATATATATGCAACGAAATTCAGTAAGCCGTGTTTATGGAATTAAATTAAAAAAATCATTAACAAAATTTTGAAAATTTGGCGCCAAATTAAAATTAATATTACTGGAGGATTTATGATAAGCAAAGACTACGGACGAACAAAAACGCTGCTGCTGACAATGCTGGCACTCCTTTTAACTTCGTTCAACCTAATGGCAAGCGCCCCCAAAAGGCCTCTTTTTATAGCGATGAACTATTCATCATTTGATAAGTCGCTTTATGTCGAGACAAACATTCCAGGCAAAGATGTTAACGTGGACGGATTCAGGCTGTATGTAAACTACCCATGGCAAAGCGACCCGTCTTTCTCCCTGTTCGAAGATGTACCCAGCAATGATTCCCTTATGAAACATTACGAGAACATGTTTGCCTTTATACTATGGAAGGATTTGAAGGAAGGAGAATATAAGTTCTTCCTGACTGCCTATAATTCTGATGGTGAAAGCGCATCATCGGATACGATTACCCTGAGAATTGGCGGCGGCGAAAATCCTTCGGACTTCGTTATGATATTTGCCGATTCACTGTACTCAGGCGAAGCAATTGCTTACCTTGGCAAGCAGTTCAGGACACAATTAAGTGCAACTTCATACAGCGGCAGGGAAGTAAATTTCAGCCTGGAAAACGGGCACGAAGGAATGACTATCGGCGCTGAAACAGGCATTATTGAATGGATACCGGCAGAGGCCGGCGAATTTGATTTTTCTGTTAGGGCATTTGTAAAAGAAGAACCAGAAATATTTTCCGATTTCTGGTGGAGAATAAAAGTGTCAGGAAAGAGCCCGCCCCGGAGCCTACCCCGGAAGAACTGGCCTGGATGGAAGAGGCC
>DAINRZ010000770.1:0-1470 GCA_036741575.1 Kapaibacterium sp. (SeqCode) | reverse complement strand
GACGGCAACGGCTATCATGCCGGAAACGCTTAAATAATAAAAGGAATTAAGGAAACTTTTGGATTTGCCTTTAGTAAACAGCATACCGCCATTTTGAATCAATCATTTATCCATAAAAAATCATCCTGCTTTCTATTGCTTAAAATTCTTATATTGATTTTATTTATTGTCATCAGAGGAATAAAACTATGCAAAATATAAGGATTATCGAAAAGGTCTTTACCGGCCAGAGTACTTCGGACGGAGCCGGAGTGAAACTGAGGAGGATTTTCGGTTTTGCCGAAGAAGGACTGCTCGACCCATTCCTGCTGCTCGATTTCTTTGGCTCGGACAATCCCGACGATTATGTCGGCGGTTTCCCCTGGCACCCCCACAGGGGCATCGAGACCGTAACCTACCTGCTGGAAGGCAGCGTGGAGCACGGCGACAGCATGGGAAATTCGGGTGTTAT
Source organism: Kapaibacterium sp. (SeqCode) (assembly GCA_036741575.1). Classification (GTDB taxonomy): domain Bacteria; phylum Bacteroidota; class Ignavibacteria; order Kapaibacteriales; family UBA2268; genus DAINRZ01. Next base: position 1,019 of record DAINRZ010000770.1, on the reverse strand, counting down.
AAGCAGGGGCGACGTGCAATGGATGACTGCAGGCAGTGGTATAATCCACCAGGAAATGCCAAAGCCGGCCGATGGCAGGATGTATGGGTTCCAGTTGTGGGTCAACCTGCCTAAATCGCACAAAATGATGCCCCCGCGCTATAGGGAAGTGCCGGCAGGCGAAATACCTTCGGTAAAATCGCCCGGCGGAGCCGAGGTCAAAGTTATCGCCGGCGAATACGGAGGGATTACCGGCCCGGTCAGGGAAATAGTTGCCGACCCTTCATATTTCGATATTAACATACCACCAGATTCGGAACTGGAAATACCTGTAAATCCTGGATATACTGCATTTGTTGTGCTTTTCGAAGGCGAAGCGGACTTCGGTGGCATCCTAAAGGCCGGCCAGGGAGCCTTGATGGCCGACGGCGACATTATCAGGATAAAAACCACAGACAGCAGCGTCAGGTTTGTGCTTGTTTCCGGCAAACCGATTAAAGAGCCGATTGCATGGCGCGGGCCCATAGTAATGAATACGATGGACGAACTAGCAGTGGCTTTCAGGGAATACCGCGAAGGTACATTCATAAAATGAACGCTAACATGAACCAGTTCAATAGAATCGCAATTTCGTAATAATTCAATTATTTAAGCGATAAAAAAAAGGCCGCTGACAGCGGCCACTATGATTTTCGTTTATAACCAGTTTATTTTCACATTCGGCAGCATCTTTTCGATGTAAACCATCGTGTCCTTGGTGAAATTATTACGGGCAAGGTCGAAATATTCCAATTTGCCGAGGTTGGTTATACCGGCCGGTAATTCGGAAAGGGCATTAAATCCGGCTTCAAGATCAACCAGGTTCGCTAAATTGCCGATCGATCCTGGCAGGGTGTTTATATCGTTTTTGTTAATCAATAGTTTTTGCAGCTTTTTCAGGTTGCCGATTGTATCAGGTATTTCAGTCAGAATATTCTTATAAACCCTTAGTTTTTCAAGGCTTTCGAGTTCACCGATTTCATCGGGCAGCTGCACCAGGT
>DAINRZ010000769.1:0-1476 GCA_036741575.1 Kapaibacterium sp. (SeqCode) | reverse complement strand
AAATTGAATAATTACGTGAAAAATTATTTGAAAATAAATTATTAATGAATAAAAGAGGTAGTTATGTCAGGCCATAGTAAATGGGCAAATATTAAACACAGAAAGGGTCGCCAGGACGCTAAACGAGGCAAGATTTTTACCCGACTGGGCAAGGAAATCACCATTTCTGCCCGCGAAGGCGGCGGAGATATCGAAGGCAACCCGCGCCTCAGGCTGGCAGTGCAAAATGCCAGGGCTGCCAATATGCCCGGCGAAAATATCAAGAGGGCTATACAGCGCGGTACCGGCGAAATCGAAGGCGTTAACTACGAAGAAATTCGCTACGAAGGCTTTGGGCCGCTTGGAGTATCTGTAATTATGGAGGCCGTGACCGACAATAAGAACAGAACAGTAGCAGAATTACGCTCCCAGTTCAGTAAATTGGGCGGTAACCTCGGTGAAACTAACTCCGTTGCATGGAACTTCGTCCGCAAGGGTGTGGTAACGATGAAAACCAACGATATTTCGGAGGATGAATTCCTGGAGCATGTCCTTGAATCGGGCGCCGACGACCTGGAATACAGCGAAGAGCAGACAAGGGTTATCTGCGCTATGGAAAACTATGCCACCGTAAACAAGTATTTCTCCGAAAATAAAAAATTTGAAATAGAGGAATCGAAACTGGAATACCTGCCTAACGATTACGTTAAAATAGATAACGTCAACGATGCTAAGAAAGTACTGCGATTTATCGAGAATTTCGAAGAGCATGACGATATACAAAACGTGTTTGCTAACTTCGATATCGATGACTCTATACTCGAACAGATTGACGAATAACAATTCCTTGCTGAGGCGTTTTGCGTGTATTAGGCATTGATCCCGGTTCTGTTATCTGCGGATATGGAGTAATTGAGTCTGCGGGTAATAAAATATCCCTCGTGGAGTATGGCGTTATCAGGGCTAAAAAATTGAATGAAGCCCTCCCCGCCAGGCTCAAAGAAATTTATAAAAGGCTGAATGTAGTAATAGAAAGGACCCAACCCGATATTTCGGCATTCGAGTCAATGTTTTATTCCAAAAATGCCCAGTCACTTATCAAGCTTTCTCAGGCAAGGGCATCTGCCATTTTATCGGCAGCCATGCACGAACTGGATATTATCGAATACAGTCCCCGCGAAGTAAAGAAGTCCATTACCGGTAACGGGAATGCAGGCAAGCAGCAGGTGCAGTTTATGGTCAGGACACTGCTCGATATAAACGAAACACCTGAATTTTTCGATTCTACCGACGCTCTTGCAGTTGCCATCTGCCATGTTTACAAAAACAAACAGCCTGGCTCTAAGTCTTCTTCGTGGGCAGAGTTTATTAAAAATAATCCGGAAAGGGTGATAGCCGCCAAATGAAACTAAATGAAATAATAAACAATATTACGCAACTGATACAGCCTTATAAAATCAAATTTGCAGTTCTCTACGGCTACCACACATACGATTC
>DAINRZ010000768.1:0-1478 GCA_036741575.1 Kapaibacterium sp. (SeqCode) | reverse complement strand
ATAAATATGGCAGTTTTTGATACGGAAAAAATGCTTAAATTGTTTTTTTAAAATTATGATGAATTGATAAAAATAGTATGAAAGCTACATCAATAGTAGTAAGATACGACAGCGAACTGAAATCGGTGGAGGCCGAAACATTGATAAAAAGTTTGTCTTCGCTGCTCAATATAGTGGACGAGATAAACCTGTTCCTCGGTTCGTCCTATAACATCAGCCCAATGCTCGATGTGCGCCTGAAGGCACGGCTCGACAATTATCTCGACTTTATTATAGAGATGAAAACCCCTGGCGAACTGGTTATCGACAGCCTTTATCTCGATTCGGCATACTATACTGATATTGTAGCCGACACTTTCCTTGAACTAATTGAACTGAAGCATTTCCTGGACGGAACCGAGCCCAAGGAAATATGGAATACCGACAAAGGTATCGGCATCAGAACTGCCGACGGCAGGGAAACAGCAGTAAGCATTAGTACTTTCAAGCTGCATAAAGAGAATGCCGAAATCGGCCACGCGCTAAAAACAAATTTCGAAACCCTGCTCGACGATGTTACGATTAAAACGTTCGGTTTGATTAATACAGGCAGCGGCAGGGAGTTTTCCATGCCGAGCGATGGTTTTGCCGGATTTGCCCGCCGCATTAAAAAGATCGACAAAACGCACCAGATTATCAATATTCCCTATGCAAAGCTGTTCCTGAGGGTTATTGTTGAAAAGAACATCAGGCTGGTGTTCTTTTACGAAGGCAATAAGCTTAATAATGTAAGGTTTAGCGACGATGTCTTTGTTTCGGACATCGAAAACGGCAGGATGATAGCCAACGGCGACCAGTTAATAGTTGAAATGGATTGCTACCAGGAATACGACGAGGTCGTTAAAACATTCCTCAACAAAAGCTATGAAATAATAAGAGTGCATGAGCATGTACACAAGGGCAAAGAACTTACACTATTCGATTTCGATTGATTTAGTCGGGAATAATTTCTTTGCCTTCGGGAACCTCATTCCATTCTATAGATTGAATTTGTATATTATCGGAGTCAATTAGTTTTAGATAGTCATGACTGTTATTCAAAGATTGAGTTTTTAGGTTGTATATGGTTATCACATGGCAAGGCAGCAATTCACCGGCAGAATCCAAATTCCACTGGGATTTCCCGCTGTGCAGAATCTTCCAGCCTTTCAGGCTTATAGGACTGCTGCCAAAGTTCTTAATGGTAAACGATTCTTTCAAGTCGTCTTTTCCGTTAGGATTAGGTATTACGGAAACAATTCTGACAAACGAATTTCTGTTGCCATCAGGCATTTTGCCGCAGTTGCCGGGTTCGTGGCTGCTGCATGCCAGTATTAAAACGATAGCAGTAAATATTGTAATTATTTTCATAACTAATCAAAATCAATCATTAAAAATCTATTTCGCTAAATTACAAATATTTAATAAAACTTATAATCAATCAATTAGTATTTAATATA
>DAINRZ010000767.1:0-1478 GCA_036741575.1 Kapaibacterium sp. (SeqCode) | reverse complement strand
CCCAGTTTGTTTCAATAATATCTACAAAGTAAAAAAAGTAGATATTCATCGATTCTGAAATCTCAGCGGCTAAATTGTTTGCCGTGATATAAAGTGGCCTTACCAGATTTGTGAAAATCCTGCCGAAATTTGAATATGGATCGAGGATATTTATCAGTAGAATACTGCCGAAAATGTATGCCAGGATAGTGATTGATAGTAAGGAGTACCTGAGGTATATATTCTCTTTCCTGAATTTATACCTCCTTTTTTTCTTTTTTCTGAATATGCCTGCCACCCTGCTGATGATATCCTGCATAGCTCCTAACGGGCAAACAGAAGAACAATAAACCCTTCCGAATAGCATAGTCAGGATAAATACAATTATGAATCCGGTGCATGCAATATCTGTCAATACCGAGAATTTTAGAAATGAAGGAATAAATTGCAGGAAAAGCGCTGTTTCGAAAAACCAGGGAGCCAGCTTATGGCTTATATCTAAGAAGAGTATTGAACAGGAAATAAAAAACTGCAACGATAAGAAAATCCTGATTTTTTTTAGTTTTTTCAGGTTCATTGCTACATTTTTATTCTTTTAATATTCAATTTATCGAGGTCCATTGTTCCCAATCCCATCTTGTCAGCAAGGGAAATGTAACTAACATCCTTGGGTTCGATACCGAATATCTTGGCTGATGCTGCGTCGGCTGCAACAATGTCCCGTGAAATTACAAGCGACTTTAGCATAACGCAATCGTCGGCTGATACGCCGCGTGGGCCGTTGCGTTTCATTACCCTGTATGCATCCACAATATTTAATGTCGGTTTGTTGTATGTCACATAATCGGCAATGCATTGGTGCAAATCGTTACGATGCCAAAATCGTCTGTCCCAAACGACTCCCATCAGGTTTTTCATGGCGATGGTTAATTTTGTCGAGCCGTGGCTTTTGAGTATCGGTACGTTGATAAAGACATCGGATTCGAGAACAAGCTCGTGGACTGCAGCTGATTTCAGTGTTTTGCCATTTTTAACAGATACATCGCTGTAATACTTTTCACTGGCACCGGATACCACTTTGGCTCCTGCGTTCTTTGCTACATACTCTATCCCGGAATTGGAATAACAACTTTTCCAGTTGTCGCAGGTGTTATCAAATACATAAACCTCTTTTGCGCCGGCATTAAAACAGTGCTCGATTATTCTTTTCACCAGGGCCGGATTAGTATTGCCGCCCCGTTCAGGCGGCACATCCCATCCAATATTGGGTTTAACGAGGACTTTCTGGTTCTTTTTAACGAAAGACTTTATGCCGCCCAATTCAGCTATCGCTTTATCAAACATAGCGGCAGGTTCACCGCCTTTCACTGCTACAAGGTCATACCCGGTGCTCTTAGAATACAGTTCGCCCGAGCCAATAAAACCAGTCCCAGCTGCTATTCCTGCCGCAGCGGAGAATTTCAGGATGCGCGAAGTTCGCGACGTCCTTTCCTCAATGA
>DAINRZ010000766.1:0-1482 GCA_036741575.1 Kapaibacterium sp. (SeqCode) | reverse complement strand
CTTGTTATAAGGCAGGGAGATAATTCAGGATATGTTTTTGGGTTTGCCGTAAGAAGAGGGTGGGTACCAGATAATCCTTTTCACCCGGATTTCCACAGATTAATTATCGAAGATTCTCTTAATAATGAAGTTGTTTTGGCCGAGCCATGGCCATCTAACCAATTTAATAATAAATTTGCAATAACTATTTTCTAAATCAGTTCTTTAATTAAATTATAAAGAGCTAATTTAGGTAATGGTAAATTGAAAATTATTTTTCGGAGGTTATATGTTGTTCAGAATTATTTTCATAATATGCATTCTTTCAATATTCTCAAATAATGTACACGCCCAAACTGCGCCCGACCTGGGAATACTTTGGCAGAAGGAATATCAGGATATTGATATTAAATTTGCCAAGTTTTCCAAAGACGGGCAGTTTGTTTATTGTGCCACTGAGACAAATATTTTAAAAATGTCTGCCGAAACAGGTGTAATATTATCAACATTTGATAATACCGGATTGTCAAGTATTACTTGGTTGTTCTCATTGGCAATTTCTAATTCCGGTAATTATCTGGCTGCAAGCAACGGCCGTAATATTTGTATTTGGGATACAAGAACAGAGAAACCATTCAAATCAATAGTATTCGGTGATGATGGCAAAGATTCCTCAGCAATAAACGCAGTTTTTACTTCTGATGAGAAATATTTGATAATAACCATGAAAGTAATGGATGGTTCATACAGCGCTCCCAATTATATTATGGTATATAATTTAGAAACCGACAGACCTGATACGAGTTGGTATGTACCAGGTCAAATATACAAAATAGCAATTTCCCACGATGGGAAATACTTTGCCACAGGCACAACATACGAGGGCGAAGGCTATGAAAAATACTACGACAAACTCATACTCTGGGAAACAGGCACATGGAAAGAAGCGGCGGTGCTGGAAGATATAGAGGGGAGGGGTAACGGTTACACACATATTAAATTTTCGTATAATGATCAATTTTTAGGCAGCACTAGAATGAATCCTTATGATGCGCATATTTTCGACTTGAATACAAGGAAATTGATTAAAACGACAGAGGCAGACAGAGATTGTATGAACATAGAATTTCTTCCTGACAATAATCATTTTTTGTTAGGTTATGGAACATGGGATAGTGATTACGACTTAGAGCTTCACAATTTTAATTCTAAACTCAAAAATTTCAAAATGAATTCTGGAATATTAGAATCACATGATTCTATGGGATACTGGAAAATTATCAGCGGTTATGGCTATTCTTCTTTTGCATTATTTACTAATAAACCTACATCAGTTCCTGAAAACAAAGACGATAATCATTTTAAAATGTTCTTTGAAAACGGAATGGTAATATTAGAAGCAAATACTTCTTTAATTCTTCCTATTGAAGTAACAATCTACGATTTAATTGGGAATACACTATATAGTGAAAGTATTGCAGAGTTATCCGCTAACGGGAAGCA
>DAINRZ010000765.1:0-1483 GCA_036741575.1 Kapaibacterium sp. (SeqCode) | reverse complement strand
AGATAATATCAAAGTTAAAATCGGCAAGATACTTAAGCTATAGACATGGAAACAAGGACTGAATCTGATTCGCTGGGCTCGATAAATATCCCTGCAGATGTTTACTGGGGCATTCATACCCAGAGGGCGCTCGGCAACTTCAATATATCGGGCTACCATATTCCCGTTAGGCTTATCAAGGCTATGGCGCAGGTTAAAGCTGCATGTGCCCTGGCAAATTCGGAATTGGGGTACCTTAGCCTGGAGATTGCATCTGCTATTATCGGGGCATGCAGGGAGATTGAATCCGGCACCCACGATGCTCACTTTCCGCTGGATGCCTTGCAGGGCGGAGCGGGTACTTCTACTAATATGAATATTAACGAAGTGGTTGCCAACAGAGCGCTTGAACTGCTGGGGCATCCACCGGGCAGCTACCATATAATTCATCCGATAGAGCACGTTAACCTTCACCAATCAACCAACGACGTTTACCCGACAGCCCTGAAAGCTGCCGCCATATTCGCCCTGAAGGAACTGAGCGACACAGCCTCGGCCCTGCAGGGGGCTTTGCAGGCGAAAGAAAAGGAGTTTGCATCAATCCTTACTATCGGCAGGACAGAACTGCAGGATGCTGTACCAATTACACTCGGCAGCCAGTTTACAACATTTGCCGAGGCAATCGCCCGCGACAGGTGGCGTACCTTTAAATCGGAAGAAAGGCTCAGAGTTGTCAATCTTGGCGGCACAGCAGTCGGCACAGGCCTGACAGCCCCCAAAAAATATATATTCCTTGTTATCGAAAAACTCAGGGCTATTACAGGGTTTGGGCTATCGAGGGCAGAACAGCCGATGGACCCCACTGCCAACGCCGATGTTTTCGTCGAAGTCTCGGGAATGCTCGACAGCCATGCGGCAAATATAACTAAGATTGCTTCCGACCTCCGCCTGCTGCATTTTCTTGGCGAATTGAAGCTGCCGCCTTGCCAGGCAGGCTCTTCGATTATGCCGGGCAAAGTGAATCCCGTTATCATTGAATCGGCAATACAGGCCGGGCTTAAAGTGGCTGCCAACCACCGGCTGCTTTCGGAATGCGTTTCACGCGGCACTTTACAAATCAACGAGTTTATGCCTTTAATAGCATTTACCTTCCTGGAATCGCTGGATATGCTTATATCTACCGACAAAATGCTGGCTTCGCATGTGTACGGAATTAGAGCCGACGAAGAAGCCTGCAAAAGCCGCTTCGATTCGAATACAGTGATTATTACTGCTTTTGTTCCCAAACTTGGGTATGGCAAATGCGAAGAACTGCTTAAGGAATACCGGTCAACAGGGAGAGCCGATTTCAGGGATTTCCTCGCCGAAAAACTTGGGACGGAATTAACCGATTCGATTTTATCACCGTCAAACCTGCTGTCGCTGGGATTCAGGCAGTAGCAGGAGCCATTAGAAGGGGGCAGGGGGATGGCACTCCGCTCCTGCTGCGTTATTCCGCCATCCA
>DAINRZ010000764.1:0-1484 GCA_036741575.1 Kapaibacterium sp. (SeqCode) | reverse complement strand
TTGTATCGGCTACCCCTTTGATAGATATTGCCGGAGAAAATAAGGCAGTTACAAGTTTCCTGGATATTAAAACCGGTGAAGTTGTTTTCTCCGTTTTTATCAAGGATTTTAAATTTAAGCTGGCCCTGGCCGAAGAGCATTTCAACGAAAATTATATGTACTCGGAGAAATTCCCACAGTCCAGATTCAAAGGAAAAATCACAAATATAAATTCAATAGACCTGACGAAAGACGGAATATATATCGTCGGCGTCGAGGGGCAACTGACAATAAAGGACAGGACAAATTCCGTGGCTGCCAAAGGCACGCTGACAGTTAAAGACGGAAAAATCGAGGCCCGTTCCGAGTTCAGCGTGCAACTGAAGGATTATAATATAGAAGTGCCGAAAATTGTAGATGATAAAGTAGCAAAGGTAATACCGATTACAGTAAGGATGATTTATAAAGCTTACCAAGAATGACACAGGATATTAAATTAATGAAAAATATTCCGAATAAAATGATATGTCGTGTGTATATCGGTTAATTTTTGTCTTTTTTTTTGTAGTAATATTTTAGTGAGGGTATTGTAATGTATATCAATGTAATTAAAATGGACGGGATGAACATTGCCGAAATTCAGTCTGACGATGTAGAGATAAAGGACGTCCGCGATGCATTGGACTTGATGGCTAATTGTGATTTCCGTGGAGCATGGAAAATAATAATAGATGAAAAGAATATCGATCCTGAGTTTTTCAGCCTGAAATCGGGAATAGCAGGGCAAATTATCCAAAAATTCGTTAATTACAAAGTAAACCTTGCAATAGTTGGCGATTTTTCCAAGTATCCCGGCGAAAGCTTCAAGGCTTTTGTTTATGAATGCAACAAAACAAAACAGGTCGTTTTTGCCGATACAGTGCACGAAGCAATAAGGCTGCTGTCTGCTTAATCAGCCCGCAATTTTCAGGTGGCTGGCATTCAAAAGCATAAAGCCCTTAAATAGATATACTTGAATATTGTAGAATTGAAAGAATAATTTGTTAAATTTGCCTGCCGGTGCATGGGCGTTTAATCTACTGCGAATTAATCCGGATTAGAGCTCCTGCCGGCAGGAACAGGATTTTTTATTGCCTTTTGGCATTTATACTAATACGGGGATTCGATGAACACCGGTTTACTCAGGTTTATGGCTGCCGCAGCGCTTGCATTTGCAGCATTCGGCGCCTGCAAGTACGATAAAATACCTATAGCGCCCGACAGTGGTATTGTGAGGGCCAAGGTAATCGATGCAATGACCGGGCCGACAATCCTTTATTCTGCCCCGCTGCAAAACGCCGATGTTTATACCGACCCGCAGTCGGCAGAAAGTATCACCGACGATAAGGGCGATGCCTTCCTGGAAAATGTGCCTATCGGCTGGTATAATGTTTACGCCTCGAAAAAAGGTTATTACCCAGGCTACTACAATATCGAAGTTTATTCACAAAAAATTTCTGAGGTGC
>DAINRZ010000763.1:0-1490 GCA_036741575.1 Kapaibacterium sp. (SeqCode) | reverse complement strand
AGGCTGGGTTTCGATGCTGTATTCGATACGAATTTTGCCGCCGACCTGACAATTGTAGAGGAAGCGCACGAACTTATCCGCAGGCTCGAAAAAAACGAGGGCCTACCGATGATTACATCGTGTTCGCCCGGCTGGATTAAATTCATGGAGCATTTTTATCCCGAGCTGATTCCTCATGCCTCCACCTGCAAATCGCCGATGCAAATGCTTTCCACGCTCATTAAATCATATTTTGCCGAGCAAAAATCTCTCAATCCGGCAGATATTTATGTCGTTGCCGTTATGCCATGCGTGGCCAAAAAGTATGAAGCTAAAAGGCCCGAGCATTCCAACGACCTGGGATTCCCTTATACGGATGCCGTAATAACGACTCGAGAACTGATATGGATGATGAAAGCCTACGGTATTGATTTTGTGAATTTGCCCGACAACGACTTTGACCAGCCCCTGGGCTATTCAACAGGTGCTGGCGATATATTCGGCTCGACGGGCGGCGTTATGGAAGCAGCCCTTAGGACTGCCGCCGAACTGATTACAGGCAGGCCCATGGATAGTATCGAATATACCGATGTCCGTCAGGTGCAGGGCCTCAAAGAGGCTTCCGTGGAAATTGACGGTAAAACAATCAACATAGCTGTTGCCAACGGTTTGAATAATGCTAAAACAATATTGGAAAAAGTAAAGAGCGGCGAAAAGCAATTTCATTTGATTGAAATTATGGCTTGCCCCGGCGGGTGCGTTGCAGGTGGCGGACAGCCCCTGAGCCATGTGGAAAAATATATTTATCCGCTCGACCCCGATGTTATTAAAAAGCGCCAGCAGGCATTGTACAATATAGATTCAAATAAACCGATTCGAAAATCCCACGAGAATCCGTTTATTAAAAAGCTATATGAGGAATTTCTCGAAAATCCGGGCAGCCACAAATCCCACAGGTTGCTGCACACGCATTATGTAGAACGTAACCCGAGAGGTATAAAATGATAGATACTGCAATTCAACAAACACTAAGCAGGGAAATAACCGATTTTATCGACGAATGCATGGGCAGGGAGAATCCCGAAAGCTACCTGATAGCAGTTCTTCACAAAGTGCAGGAAGAATACGGCTACCTGTCCGAAGAGCATATGTATGAAGTTGCCCACAGGCTCCAGGTACCAACATCGACAGTGAGCGGCGTTGCTACTTTTTACCATTTTTTCAGGCTGAAACCACGTGGTAAATATGCTATTTCAGTCTGCCTCGGCACGGCGTGTTTCGTGAAAGGCGCCAATCTGGTGCTCGATTCATTCAGGACCGAACTTGGTATCGATATTGGCGAAACGACATCCGACGGATTGTTTTCAATCGAAGGCACCCGGTGTATCGGCGTTTGCGCCCTGGCACCGGTCGTTACGATTAACGAAGAAGTTTTCAGCAAACTAAAACCCACCGACGTACCCGAGCTACTGAATAAACTAAAAGAGCGCGAATTCTCTTATTAATCTCAA
>DAINRZ010000762.1:0-1512 GCA_036741575.1 Kapaibacterium sp. (SeqCode) | reverse complement strand
ATCTTCGTATATGACAGGCGCCAACTTAGTTGTCGATGGCGGATGGACAATTTGGTAAACCATTTAAATCAGGTGAATTATGAATATCCAAAGAAAAGTGAAAATAAACAGCCGTTTTGTGGGTGATGGCGAGAATGTGTTCGTTCTTGCTGAAATAGGGATAAACCACAACGGCTCTGTGGAGCTTGCTAAGAAGATGATATCAGGCGCTCATGCTGCAGGTGTCGATGCCGTGAAATTCCAGAAGCGCACCCCCGACCTGTGTGTGCCGCCCGAGCAGAGGAATATCGAACGAGATACCCCATGGGGCAGAATGACTTATATAGATTACAAATATAAAATCGAATTCGGCAAAAAGGAGTATGACGATATTGACCGCTACTGCCGTGAAATCGGTATGATGTGGACTGCTTCGTGCTGGGACGAACCTTCGGTTGATTTTATCGAACAGTACGAGCCGCCGTTCTACAAAGCGCCGTCAGCGTCGCTTACCGACCTGGAACTGCTGCTGAAAATGAAGAACACGGGCAGGCCGCTCATGATTTCGACGGGAATGTCCACGATGGAAGAAATTGAAGCGGCAGTATCCGCGCTGGGCAGAGACAACCTGATGATAGCACACTCCACATCGACATACCCCTGCAAGCTGGATGAACTGAACCTGAATGCTATTCAAACACTTAAGAACAGATTCCCCGAAATACCTATCGGTTATTCGGGCCACGAGACCGGCCTGGCGCCTACCTGGGCAGCCGTTACTCTGGGAGCCAGTTTCATCGAGCGCCATATTACGCTCGACAGGGCAATGTGGGGGACCGACCAGGCTGCTTCGGTGGAAGTAGGGGGCTTCTACAGACTTGTATCAAATATACGTGATATTGAATTATCGCTCGGCGACGGCATCAAGAGGGTTTACGATTCGGAAGTACCAATAAGGAAGAAGCTGAGGGTGAAGTAAGCGCATCGGTAGTGGATTCCGCAGGACCGCGGCCTGCGGGGCAATTGAGTATCAACCATATTATTTGAAATTTAGCTGAGCCTAATTCATTATTTAGCCGTTTTTTAGAAAAAAAATTCGAAAAACGGTAAAATTTTGGTAAACTTTTGAGGCTTTTCAAGTACTTATGTCAATATTAAAACGCTGCCGTTTCTATTATTTATTGACGTACTAATATTGTTTTCGTGCCAAATAATCATTCAAAAGTAAAAATAAAATTGCTCCCACTATGAATGTAGATAAAGTTGGACGATATTGATTTATATATACTTACGCCGTATTCCAGTATTAAAAGTTGAATTCTCCGTTCATAGGCGGAGTCTATCTGAAAAATGCTAATACCTACCCCGGAGGAGGACAAAAGTAAAAGGCATTGTATAGAATTTCTAAAAAAATAAAATTTCTTGTATTATCATAAAATTATTAATAATTAAATAATTCTTGTATTTTACAAAGAAATGTTTTATTTTTGATTTGGGTATTTAAAAATTAAAAGGGGCATACGGTGATTTTCT
>DAINRZ010000761.1:0-1538 GCA_036741575.1 Kapaibacterium sp. (SeqCode) | reverse complement strand
ACATTTATCAGGCAAAGCGTAAAGGCTGCTATTACCGACTCTGCCATTCAATCCTTCTTCTTCTTTTTCTTTTCGAGAGTAAGCACCTGCTTCAGGAATATATATAAAGCAAGGACGGCGCCGGCAGCGGAACAAATAACGATGTAAAGAGGGCCGGTGCCGTTTCTGTCGTCGATATACCACCCGGCGGCAACCCCAAGCCCCATGGTAACGGCCATTTCCATACCTAAGTGCAGGTAAGGCGATAGTTCCGTTACAATCCTCGAGCTTTCTTTATTTTTTTTATTTCCTGTCATACAATCCTTTTGCCTGCAAAGTTATATGTTTTGCTCATCCGATGCAACTTATTATTTCTGGTTATATAACGTTTTGTTTGGGAAAACCAGACTGTTAGGAACAATTAAGCAACATTAATACTATCATTAAACCGGAAAGAATTCATACTCACCCCGGTTGCCGCAGCAGCGGCCAACCATCCTTTTAAGTGGTTAAACACCGGAAGCGAAAGCCAATTCTATCAAAATTAGTTTTTTTGGGGGGATGTGACATACTACCATCTCCATTGATTGATGCATTTGCTTCCGGTTAATCCCAAATTTAGAATCAGCTAATCTTTGCTTTAATTAACAAATGGAATATTACTCTGAGCAAAAAAATATCATTTCTGCAAATACAAAATAACCACTAACAAATGTTGCAAGGTTGAATGTGTATTTACCCAATTTACCCCGATTCATTCAAATTTATCAGAAGAAAAATCTATTCTTCAGTCTTCTTTTGTGAAAATTTCCTGCGGCCGGCAGCTACTAATCCGAGCGCTAAAGCCAGGCCGGCAATAATATTTGCGATAAGGCTAAGGTATTTGCCTGTTTCGAATTTCTCCGAACGGTATTCCAGTGAAATAGTATGCTTGCCCTGCGGCACTATTACCGAACGGAATGCAAAGTTAGCCTTGAATATTTCAGTCTCCTTGCCGTCGATAAATGCTTTCCAGGCAGGACTATAATAAATTTCGCTTATAAAAAGCAGGTTGTTGCCGGTGGCATTCGCCTCGATTGTAATTTTCTCGTCGGAGAAACTCTTTACCTCTGCTGTCGCGGCTGGGCCGGCCGGTTCTATTTTCGCCGGTAGTTCTTTTTCGAGGAAAGCAGTTTTGCGCGGGTCGAAGTCCCCGTCCCTCAGGTGGTAGAGTATTTCGAGCGGTTTCTCTACAACAGCCGAATCGACAAAGAAAGCCCTTGGCAGCATGGTGCGGTTGGTATCTATCACAATTCCATTCTGGCCGGGCTGAATTATATACTTAACATTCAATAAATTCCACAAAAAAGGATTGTACAAATACGAGGTAGAGCCCCTTAACTGCTCATTATTGGCCACGTCCATCAAATCCTGGTATAATCTTAGTTTGGCAGAATGGTAGCCGTTAACACTCTGCACAAGGAAATATGCCGGGATGTTTTCGGGCCTGGCAACAAAATCTGCCACCCTATATAGCGATTTATCGTGTTTGATATGGTAATATAGAGGTTTGTGCTTGG
>DAINRZ010000760.1:0-1541 GCA_036741575.1 Kapaibacterium sp. (SeqCode) | reverse complement strand
GGGGCTTGCCCCATTGACAGAAAAAATTACCCACAGTTACCGATATAGAACCAAATACAATAATAAATTCACTTGCAAAATTCATCGTAAGTTGTTAATTTGTTTTTATAATTAGTATTTTTATATGGATTCTATAATGAAACATAGCCTGTTTATCATGTTACTTTTACTTACACATGCCATTTCTGTCGAAGCTCAGATTAGGATTACCACAAGTTTTTCAGAGAGAATTACCGGCTACAAAACAGACGAGAACGATTCCCTTTTGAGCATAAGGTGTATCGAGGGCGGTGATTATGTGATTAAAAAAGAAAATATAAGATTAATGGACAGCCTGACTTCTGAGATAGTGACAACAACCGGAGAAAGGTATCTTGGAAATATTTTCTTGCTAAACAGCAATGGGATTGAGTTTATTAATATGGACGGCTCAGTAATTCAACTAGCAAAAAGCGAGATACAAAAATATAGTCTAAGTAGTAGATTATACGGCAGCGGTTATATTTCTTTAGGTATCACGTTTCTTGGACCCGGGGGAATAAATATTATTTGCAGCGGACAGTTCGAAAACACTTACTTTTTCAGGATAGAATATGGCAATTCGTTTGACGACTATAAATATGGTTACCAGTTTAATCTCGGATACAACCTGGTGCGAGAGAAGTATATGGAACAAAATATATCTTTTGGCGCCGGAGTAACTTTCGAAAGAAAAAAGCATGAAACTGCTGGCTATAAGTCCACAATTATGAAAGATACAAAATATTTCGGTATCTTTTATGATGTAAATTTTTACGGTTTTTTCTTCGAAGCCGGAGCCCTGCTGGGAAACGGGATCAATAACGGATTAGGCGCCAGTTTCCAGGCAGGGTATGTTTATAGGTTTCTTTAGAGAGCTCAAGAATTTTTAAGGGGCGAATCATGATGAAATATGCATTTTTTTGTATTATAATAATTAATTCTATTTGTGCCTTTGGCCAAACAAAAATTACTTCAAAAAGCGGTGATGAATTAGTCGGTTATGTCGTTTTCGAATCGGATTCAATTATTCAATTAGATAACTTTATTGGTAATAAATCCGTCGTTTACAAAAAGGACTATTTTTCGAGGGATAGAATAACATCGTTGGTTAAGTTGAAAAACGATACCGCTTTTTACTGCCATATATTTTCAGTTAATTCAGATTCTATCTGCATTTTGGGCGAGAATAATGTTCGATATTCAATCGACAGAGAGGAAATATCTTCATTTGAAATTAAGGACATACCACTCACCGACCGCTATTTTATGCTTGGATGGACATTAAATATTCGTGGCGGAATTAGTTTTCTAAGTGGATTAAAAATGCCCTCAGACCTGTTTTTTAGTTTTCAATTGGGAATACTTTTATTTATCGAAAAGTCTTTGCAATTAAATTTTGGTTATATCTTTTACAGTTTGCCCGACTTCGATATGAGTGCTTCGGTTGGCGCCGGCGTTTATATCCGGGATGACCATTCCTGGTATGGCCCTTCCCATTATGTCCAGTATTACGGTGGTTT
>DAINRZ010000759.1:0-1559 GCA_036741575.1 Kapaibacterium sp. (SeqCode) | reverse complement strand
ATGGGAAAATACTATTCTGCGGTTAACGATTACACTCCTGCGCTTTTCAGGTACGACACAGACGGAAATTTTTTAGATATGGCCGCCGATACCGTATCGATGGTATTAAGAAAAAATGAAACCCCTGGCCTGACACTTAAATATGGAGATGAATATTTAAATTTCAGCTTGTTCAAGAAATCATTATTAATTAAAAAATTTGGAGAGGATTTAATATATAAAAGCTTTTATCATGCCGATACGAATGCCGGTAATTTTCAAATTGATGGCGGTTTTGATAAAGAAGGCGGCGGATTCGTTATTGCAGGCAGGTATTTTTTCAATAATTACGAGAAGGGTACATATATTACTTCGTACAGCGCTGACTACAAAAAAGAATGGCAATATTTGGATACACTGCCTGTAGCTATCCCCTCATACAAAAGTATAATGAAAAGTGGTAATAACGGCGTCACTTTATTGGAAAGAAACTTTCCTTTTGACTATGACGATTCTGCAAACAAGAAAATATTAATAAAACATATTAATAATAATGGTATTGTGGACCTGAATCTTGAATTCGGCAATACTTATTTTATCTGGCCTAATGATTTTTTAAGCTTAGATGAAAGGGGTTACTTGATACTTGCAGATTCGATAAAGATATTACCTGATTCTGAGATAAATATTTACCCATGTTTGTTGAGGGCCGACAAAAACGGCAAGCTGCTTTGGAAAAAAGCCTGGGGAGGCGAGAGTAAAATTACCATAATTGAAAAGGGCGTACGCGATAAATCCGGAAATTTTTACTTTGTCGGTTACAAGGAGAACAAAATATATTTTGCGCATATCCGCGACAACACACTTAGCGCAGGCGATGCCGGGTATATTAGCCTTTCCGGCAGCCCGACGGTTTCTCCCAATCCCGCATCGGGTAATATCAATATTAAGCTTGAAAACGATATTCCAGGCAAAGTTACCATTGGTTTATACGACCAGATGGGCAGGCTAATAAAGGATTTATTTGATGATAATATACAGGAAGGTGCATTCAGCCTGGAACTGCCGATTCCTGATATTGCTCCGGGATGCTATTCATTAATATTACGTAACGGTAGCGGAAACTGCTTCACGGAAAAGGTAATGGTTTACAGGTGACAGAAAGGAGGCAGCCACAAGCGATGCACGAAAAGATTTTTAGACAGGAGGCGTTAGGAAATTTATTCCTCTAATATTTATTTTTTCTTTTATTATACCTGCTAATTTGCTATATTTCATTTGGTTTGGCGAATAATAATAATTACAGACTCCCGGCGGGAATGCCATGCCCATAAGCGCCGGGAATCCGGCTAACTATCTGTTTGAAATATGGAAGAGTATAATAATGGGCCCGAAAGGCAGTTCCGGCTGCTCGTCGTAGAAGCTGTCAGCACCCTGCTGCAGCTTATCGAGAAAAAACTACCCGGCGAAGGGCTGGAAATTGAAACAGCCCGCGACGGAGCCTCGGCAATAGAAATTATCCGCGGCAACCCGCCCGACCTGCTCCTGCTGGACTACCTGCTGAGCGCTATGGACGGCAG
>DAINRZ010000758.1:0-1567 GCA_036741575.1 Kapaibacterium sp. (SeqCode) | reverse complement strand
TTAGTAATTACTGCTGCGGCAGTAAATAAAGCTGCTAATAATACTTTCCTGCCGATTATTCTTCCGTTGCCGGCTTTCCTGTTCGTAAAGTAAGATGCTGAATAGTAAACGGATACAAACATCAGCAGGTTGAACAGCGGATCAATTAGCCCCGTTTTAAAATAAAAATGCGGCAGGATAGAGCCTGTGTATGCAAGTGCCCATATCATGCCGAACCTGTAATCGTACAGCCTCCTGCCTGCATTGTATAAAAACAGGAGAGTGATAATACCAATGATGGCATTGGGGAAACGTGCACCGAACTCATTAATACCGAAAACGTTCATGGATGCAGACTGCACCCAGAAAAACAGCGGCGGCTTTTCGTGGAATGGCTCGAAGTCTATCATTACACTTGAATAATCGCCAGTGACAATCATCTCGCGCGATGCCTCGGCAAAGTTCACCTCGTCCCAGTCAAGCAGATTCACCGAACCAATATAGGGAATAAAGAACAAAGCCCCGAAAAGGATAATTAGAATGTTTGCTTTCAGGTTGGTGTTATCCTTCACGAGCCTTTTCCTTTCCCCATTCCGAACCACTTACCTTTAATAAGGTAGAAATACCACTTCAGGTATTTTGGGAGCCATTTAGCCAGCTTGAACCTGGACTGGCCCTCGGTGCGGTCCCACCATTGAGATGGAATCTCAGTTACCCTGCCGCCGTTCAAATAGACCTTTGCTGTTATCTCCATGCCTATCTCAAAACCGCCGGTCGACTCAAGGCTAAGGCCACGGACAGCAGCAGTTTTATACATCTTATAGCTATTGGTAATATCTCGGGTGGGCACACGCGCCAGAAGATGCATGCTTAATCCGGCAAGCCGAGAAAGCAACTGCTTGAAAAATGGCCCGCCGTTTAGCCTGCCGCCCTTCATATACCTTGAAGCAGCTACTATATCCCAGCCTTCGGCTGCAAGTTCTGCCATTTTCCCAAGTATGGAGTAATCATCGGATATATCGGCCATTGTGATGATAACGTAGTCGGCAGGCGAGCTCAGGATTCCTGTTTTAATGGCTTCGAGAGCGCCCCGGCTCTTATTTTTAAGCAGTTCAACGGGAAAGCTGTACTTACTTTTTATTCTCCCGATAACCGGCAAGGTATTGTCTTCGTCGAAGTCGTAAACGATGACACACCGGAACTCAGCTCCCAATGCAGGCATACCTGCAGCGATAACGTCCAGGTTGGCTTCAATGTTGCCGGCCTCGTTGTAAACCGGTATTACTATATCGATTTTGAGTCTGTCCATTAATACGAAAATAAAGAAATGGCCCGATATAAGCTCTGGAAATTTGCTGTTCTGCTGCCCAAAGTTTTTCGCAGTATCAATCCGAAAGAAGAAAAGAAAAATACTTTCAATCCCACATTGTGGGTTTGATTCCCCGAAGATACTTTCGGGGTATCATTTAATAATATGTTTTGTGCTGATAGGCTTTTGGCAACGAAAACAATTCCATAGGTTCATATTATGGATTCTATAACGGTTTGTATGGGTAAATAAACGAATTGGTAATCATGTGAAATATAT
>DAINRZ010000757.1:0-1575 GCA_036741575.1 Kapaibacterium sp. (SeqCode) | reverse complement strand
TGTTGTAATGTCTCTAAGGCATTGAGGGCATCCAAAGCCTAATGTTACGGCAAATACTGTTATATTATCATCATTAGCCTGTTTAATTATTGCTTTTGTATCGGGATCCTGATTAGGTAAACCGTCTGTAAAAATTACAACTATTTTTTTGTGTTTGCCTGTTTTTGCAACAAGCAGGCCGCCCGCAACGGCTTCGGTGAAAGCGGCATCATAATTTGTTCCCCCATAAGTGGTTAGTTTATTAATGCCGGTTTCCAGTTTTTTTCTGTCAGTCGTAAAATCCTGGATGAAATAGTTTTTGTCGTCGAACGAAGTTATGGCACATTCTGATTTACCTATTGGGAGGTTCCGGGCCCATGCCAATGCAGCTTCTTTAGCCAGTGCAAGCTTTGGGCCTGCCATCGAACCTGATACATCGATAACCAATACAACCGAAAGCTCTATCGGCGGCAGTTTCGGGGGACAATAAACGCTAATTACTTTCCTTTTAATACCATCTTCCGATAATTCAAAATCACCGGGTGTAAAATTAAAAAGTTGGTCGCCCCTGGAGTCGAAAGCAAAAAAATTAGCCCTCATTATTGGAAATGTTGATGTATCGGGATTGAATACTGCAAATGACTGGGAGAAAGCAATACATGAAAATGAAATAAATAATTGAAAAACTATTACATTTAATATTGCGCTGGAATAAATTTTGGGCAAAAAGATAGACTTTTCCTCATCAAATTTTTTGATGGCCACTAAAACGATATTCTTACTTTTCTTTTTCATTTAAATCCCTAATTACTTCTAAAAATTAGACCTTACAATCCTGAAACCTGTGTATCTGTCTTTATGGCCGAACAACTGATTGTATCTGCTTGCAGAACGGCATGCGGAAGCATTGGAATTCCATGCTCCGCCCCTAATGACATGAACATTTCCTTTAAATGGGCCTTTTGGGTCTGTAACCTCTCCGGATTTATAAGATTCGTAAAAATCCCAGCACCATTCCCATAGGTTGCCGCTCATATCAAATAACCCAAGACTATTGGGTGTTTTACTGCCCGCTTCATGTTGCAACTCATTGGAATTCAATTGATACCAGCCAATTTCGTCGAGGTAGGCATCCAAAACAGTTTGCCATTCTTTGGACATATCGCCATTGTAAAAATCTGTTGTAGTACCTGCTTTACATGCAAATTCCCATTCGGCTTCGGTAGGCAGCCGGTAACCGTTAGCTCCCCAATTGCATGTAATATAGGCTCCATCATTGTTGTAACAAGGTTCTAAGCCCTCCATTAATGACAGATTATTACAGAAGTTAATAGCATCGACCCAGGAAACATTTTCGACAGGAAGGCTGTCGCCCGTATTATTACTGGGATTGTTGTTCATGACAATCTTGTATTGTTTTTGGGTAACCTCATACCTGCTCATTAAGAACGGTTTGCTGATGTTTACCTTATGTACCTTTTCACCGTCCTTGTGAGCTCCTGTTGCTCCCATGAGAAAAGAACCCGGCGGAATAACCGCCATATCGATATCGGCAAAAATCAAGCCGGACAATGCTGTTACCCTTGCCAGGCATTG
>DAINRZ010000756.1:0-1577 GCA_036741575.1 Kapaibacterium sp. (SeqCode) | reverse complement strand
ACAATTTCCTGAAAGGCCGGGGCTTCACTGATTCTGCTATGCTCGATGCAGGATTAATCATTGAAAATCCCGAACGAAAAAGTTATTACGATAGGTTTCGCAACAGGGCCATATTTCCGATATACGACAAAACCGGCAGAATTATCGGTTTCGGTGCAAGGCAAATGAGCGACGATAAAACCCAGCCGAAATATATAAATTCCCCCCAAACGATTTTATATGATAAAAGCAGTTCGCTTTATGGCTATTACCATGCTCTGGGAGATATTCGAACCAAAGGGTTTACTACACTTGTCGAAGGTTATGCCGACGTCCTGACATTGCACCAGGCAGGCTACAAAACAGCCGTAGCTTCGAGCGGTACGGCTCTGACGTCCGAGCAATTGCAAAGCCTGCCCAAAACCTGCAAAAAACTATATATTGTTTACGATTCGGACAGCGCCGGCAGAAAAGCTGCTGAAAAAGCAATAGAAATAGCCTTGCCGCTTGGTTTAGACGTCAGTGTTGTGAGCCTGCCCGACGGCGAAGATCCCGACAGCCTTATAAAAAACCATGGTGCAAAATTGTTTCAGGTATATGTCGATTCCGGCTCTGATTTCCTTAATTACTTAATTAACTCATACAAAATCCAGGGTATGCTCGATTCCCCATCGAAAAGGGCAAACACAATCAGGAAACTACTGGGAATTATTTCCAAAATTCCCGACAGGCTGCAGCACGACGAATACATCGCCATGCTGTCGGCATCGCTGAACCTGACGGATATGCAATTACAAAATATTTACAGGGAAAAAACCAAAATTGAAAAAAAGAGTGCAAAACCTCTCAATTCATTCACCAAGCCAACAGAAGAAATCTCAAATACCACGCCAAGCGCCGCTGAGCCTGCGAATAGTATTAATGATGATACGGATCCTTTGCTCCCCGAAGAAAGAATTATTCTTAAAGTACTGCTAAACGAGCCAGGAGCCTTAGATTTTGTCATTAATAAGTTTAACCTTACCGAGGATGAATTTATCAGCAACAGGGCTAAGAACCTCTTTTACATGATATATGAAAACCACGATAGTAAAAAAGATATACTCATGGCAGTTAAGGACAATGAAGATATACCGGAATCAGATAAAAAAGACTTATTCGAAATCAGCCTCGAAGAATCCCATATCAGCGACAACTGGGAAAAGTTCGGCGCCGAAATAACCGAAACTGATATAAATAAAGTATTGAGGGACTGTGTTGCCAACCTGAAACTTAAACATGTTGAAATCGAGATAAATGAATTGAAAGCAAGAATTAATACTGCATCACCCGAACAAAGCCCGGTAATTGCCCGGAGGATTTCGGAGCTTGTTGTAGCAAAAAACCAGATAACTGAAAGTTTGAATTCATTTTAGTATTTTTGTTAATTATGAAAATTGAGTTTTATTAATATATAAATCAGGCTTGGAATAATTGGCTAAGAAACTGAAAAACCGTGAGAAACTTAGAAAATTGCTGACGTTTGTCAAGTCGGGCAAATTTATCGCATCTGTCGTTTTAGCTTTTGCGCTCTGGGCTTATGTAACACTGAACAATGA
>DAINRZ010000755.1:0-1582 GCA_036741575.1 Kapaibacterium sp. (SeqCode) | reverse complement strand
GGTAAGGGGTATTCTTGGAAACGGTTTGCTGTCGGCTACTTTTACTTCGAGGTATAATTGTTTTTCGAAATTAATATTTAGTTTTACAATCGAGCCCAGCAAAACATTAATATACCCGTTTTCAGTTGTTAATTGATGTGTCTCAGACCATAGTTCAGGTGCTCCCGAGGACAATCCGTCATAAATAGAAAATTTGATTTCGACGGTAGTGTTAAGAGGTTTCCCCTCTTCGTCGTGCAGGACAGCCTGATAGTTAAACATTCTCGGTTCTTTATTTTGAGAATAAGCAGACGTTATTACCATAAGTAATAAAACCGTCATCCTGAGGATTGAATATATCCTTTTCATATGTTACCTCATCAATTATAGGTAAATCAATTCATTGCCGTCTTGGCATTATATATTATATCGGTAATATGATTTAAATCCTTAATTCTTTTTAGATAAGTACTTAATCAATGTTGATTGCCACGATAACATAATAATGCCTGTACTTTTGTTTTTTATTTTCATAAACACATAATATAACAATCGATTAGAAAATATTATTCAAAATCATGCCAAAAGAAATCGACTTGATTTATCACAAAATAACGGTAAAAAAATTCTTTCAATAAAATTAAAAGAAATCGGTTCTATTTAGTTTTGTATGGATAAATCAGAAAACAACTGATTACAAAGCAACAATTATATTTATAAAAAATCTATACTTACCCGGGCTGCTTGAGCAGTTACTCATCTTTTAGAGAGATTAAATGCCGGGAACTCAAGCCCAATCCAACAAGCGGAGACTGGGGGACGCGTGTAATATTGTTTATTCCATCAGATAAATTCAGTTTCTCTATTCACATAAATAATTAACTATTTTTTGATTTCACCTTTTTATTTGGCATAGAAAAATGATTTTACCCACAACATGAGCTTACCGATGAATTGTTCAAAAGGATTTAACTGTATCTCCCCCACTGCAATAGTGAAATGCTTAAGAAACGAAAAATATTCTTTCCCTTTTAATTAAAAAATTGATAATTTTAAATAAATTTATTAATTAAGCGGAACACGACAATGAGCAATTACTTTTTGAACCGTGCTAAAGAAATATACGCATATATTGCCGAAAAACGCAGGCACCTGCATAAATACCCGGAACTTTCGTTCCAGGAATTCAAAACGTCAGAATTCATACAGGAAACGCTTGCCGACCTGGGGATTGAATACAAAGTAATTGCTAGCACAGGCGTTGTGGCACATATCGGCAAAGGAAAGAAATGCGTGGCACTGCGCGCCGATATAGATGCCCTGCCCATAATAGAGGAAACAGGCCTGGATTACTGCTCTACTGTTCCGGGTGTCATGCACGCCTGCGGCCACGATATGCACTCATCCATGCTGCTGGGCGCAGCAAAAATGCTGAAAGAAAAAGAAAAGGAACTGGGCGGAGTCGTTAAGCTGATATTTCAGCCCGGGGAAGAAAAAATACCCGGCGGCGCTTCGATACTAATCGAAGAAGGCGCGCTCGAAAACCCATGATTCTCCTTTTGAGAACGAGGCTTAGAACGTAGATAAGAGCTTGACACAATAC
>DAINRZ010000754.1:0-1582 GCA_036741575.1 Kapaibacterium sp. (SeqCode) | reverse complement strand
CCCTAACTCTCCCCATTCCACGTAATAGGGAGGCTAATGCCGATTTTTTTCAGGAGCTTATCAGTTTTGACCGATATAGCCTGCAATTTCCAAGTTTCGCCGATTTTTATCATTGCGATGTGGTATAACTGTTCCAGGATGTCGTTGACCGAAAATTTATCAATCAATGAACTCGACTGCAAGAGGCGGTATATTTTATAGTATGCCACTATAGCGAGGTGATTTATAAACAACCACCCGCGCAGCGATTCGATTGAGTGCATGTACGTTTTATCCGCTTCAAGCTCATTCTTGAAAATATCAAACAACTGTTCTATTTCGCCCCGGCTCTTATATATCTGATATATTTCTTTAGGCGCTTTATCCGGCGTATTGTCGATTGTGGATATTGTGCCCATTGAAGCTTGTTTGAGATGGAAATTCTCTATAGAATATTTTTCAGGGTTCTTCTCGATCCTTTCCAGATAATCATGCTCTTCGGACACTTTCAACTGGTCGTCAAGAAACACAATGACTCTCTTGTTGTCATCAAGATTCTTCGACGTATACCAAATGTACCTGTCTTTAAACTTAAAATACGATTTCATCGCCGCTTTGCCTGAGCCGATATCCGCGTAGTCTACAAAAGAATCGTTGCGTTTTAAAGGCAATATGTAGTTCATATCGACGTTTTCGATGATATCCATGTTCAGCCTTGACGTGAAACCCTTGTCGCCGACAATCACGGCATCTCTAACGCCTGCGGACAATAAAGCCAGTTCCAGTGTCTTTACTTCCCTAAGGTCGCCGGGCGAGAGCTTGAAAAACAAAGGCGCCGAAGAATCCTTTGAGTACAGGTATAGTAGATTTACCTGCGGGTCCCATTGCTTTTTATTGTTGTAGCCAAGACGCGCCTCGTGTATGTTCTTCGATTTGCTGAATATCGGCGTAGCGTCAACCATAATAACTTCGTCGTCGGGTATTAACTCTCTCATAAACTGTTCGGCCATTCCGTGATTACCGCCTATATCCTTCAATATTCCGCTTATGGTTTTACCGGAAAATGCAATGCCGGCGAAATACTCAGAGTAAAAGGAGTTCTCGAAAAAGAACGACATATTCTTTATCGGGCTTCGCTTGAAAAGCCTCGTATAAGCCATGCAAATAATCTGCTTCCATGATGCTGGGAAATTCTTTTTCAGATGAGCTTCCCATCCTTTGGATATGCTTTCGAACAAGTGAAATGCGCCGAAGACTTTCGGATTAACCGACATCTCCTTCACGCTTTCGGCATATCTTGCCTTCGACGGTATTAAACCGTCTTTTTCTGTAATAGTCCCCAGGCATTTGCCTGTTTTCTTTACTGGGCGTTTTCTTTCCTTATCCCAAGCGCTGCTTACCTGATAAAGATAGTACTTTCCCCTGATGCATCTAAGCTCAGTATTTTTCTTTTTGTGGGCCAGAGCCCAATCGGGATGTGACATAACTTCCTCCAATAATACGTGCCACGTAATATACAAAAGTAATAAAAAAAATCGCTAATGTCAAGTATTTTCTTTTCATTAGCGATAAATTATTACGTATTCTTGGGAGAGTTAGGGAT
>DAINRZ010000753.1:0-1600 GCA_036741575.1 Kapaibacterium sp. (SeqCode) | reverse complement strand
CCGTTCGGTTTTTTTCCGGGGGCAGTTATGGTCAGGGGATTCATGCAAATACCTGAAAACCCTGCCTGCACGCAAACACTTAACGTTCAGGAAGTACTCGATTATTTAGAGGCACATGTAACAAATCCTGACTTTTATTATGCTTCGATTTGCCAGAGTCAATATGGTACCCCTCCTTGTCCTGACAATTCCCAGCCAATTGAGTTAAGGCATCCGAGCTGCTGGCATGTCGAAATGATTTCTTTTGGCGGCCAGGAAGTATTATATTATTCATCCTGCGGCCCTGACGCATATTGCTGGGAAAAAATTGCGTGGTGCAAAGACCCTGTTACTGGATTGTATAATAGGATAGTATTAGATGGTCCAACGCAAATAGGTACCCCATCTTGCACAGATGATTACTGGGAAATTACAGAACCGACAGAATTAGGCCAGATAAGCGATTGTTTTATTATGCATAATATATGCAATCCATAGAATATTTTTACATTTACAGGTGTGGGGTATTACCCCACACCTAAAAAAATCACTGAAACAAAAATTTAATTAGATAAGTATTTCACTTAATATGGATGAAGCAATGAAGAGAATCGCGTTACTATGGTATTTGTTTTTATTGGGCAGCATTTCACAAGCAGGCAACATAAAGATTACTCCGATTCTAATAAATTTTAAGGGTGTTGCCGTTAGCGGAAATATAACTATTGCGTATGCTGATTTCGGCTCGGCGCTTATTAGCCGCGACAATGACGCCACCTGGGAGCAAATTCGCGTATTCGACGGTGGAGAGATACTCGATATATTAATTGACGGCAATAAAATGACTGCCTTCAACGACAGGGGCGAAATTGCTGGCTCGGCCGATGAGGGGCGTAGCTGGTCCATAATCCGCAAACTCGGCGATTCGGTGCTGGCAGCGGTTAGGTTTCCCGGCGGCTACTTCCTGCGTTTGCGAAATAAACTTATATCGCTCGATAATAATTTCAAAAACAATAAAGAAATAACAGCACAATCGAATATTTTAAAGAAAGTCGGTTCGCTTTTCAAACCTGTATATAATAGATCGATGATTTATGCCGACGGTTACCTGATTGCCGAGTTCGACTCATCGGTTATTATTCGTTTTAATGAGGATTTAATGCCGATGGATACACTCGACCTGAAATTTTATACCGATTCCGGCCAATACAAAAGCGGCTACAGAATTAAATATGACTTGGGCTATGTTTATTTTAAATATATATATTCCGACGGCAAAAAATCTATGGCTTCTCTCTATAGGACTAAGGATTTCAAAAAGATAGAAAAGTTTGCCGATTGCAAGTCTTTCAGCGATGCTTATATTATCGACAGTGGCAAGCATTATTCATGCAGCTTCGATCGCGACAAGAAACTTACGGACACAACAAAGCTTACGGACAGTTACTTTAACGAGTATTTCAAAGAATCGGCTGTTGCCAGGGGCAGGCAGTATATTGTCGGCGACAGGAAAATCCTGGAAATCCTGAACCTGAAAGACAGTTCACTAAAGGTAATTTCCGATTACACAGCGTATTCGAAAAGGATAGTGCCTGATAGAGTCGATGATTCTACATTTATA
>DAINRZ010000752.1:0-1620 GCA_036741575.1 Kapaibacterium sp. (SeqCode) | reverse complement strand
ATTTTTTTCATTTTCATTCCTCTAATTTGATTATTTTGATTACTTGTTTTAAATTGTCGTCGATAATGACGTTAAGTAAGTAACTGCCCACAGGCAGGCGGTTCGATAACGGAAACGATATTGTTTCGGTTTCCAATAGCAGCGGGCCGGTTCTGTCCAATTCCCTGCCGCCAAGACCGCACAAAGTCAGGCGAATATTCTTTCCAACGACCGAAGGGTCGAATTCCAGGTTTATTACATCTTTGCGTGTGGGGTTAGGGTAAACGCGGGCTAACCGGATGCCGGGGGCGGACTCATCATCTACCCCCGTTGCCGCGGAAATATCGTAAATCATTACAAAACCGTCGATTGTAGTTAGCGCAAGGTATTTGTTGTCGTGAGAGATATCTGCTATAGGCTGCACCTCGTACCATTCTTTCGCCGTGTCGCTGTCTTTAGCGCTGTAGAGAGCTGGGTAATTGCTGATACGCAGCAGCTCTTTACCGGCTTCTAAGTCGAATAATGTGACAGGCTTTTCGTATGAATTAATAATAAGGAACCTATTATCCTGCGAAAGCGACAGGGAGTTTAATGCAGATTTGTATGGTGCTATTATTACATTTGTATCAGTATTGAAATCAAATGATACAATATAACCGTTTGAAAAATAATTTAACTTTTTAGATTCTCTGTTGTAAGAATAAGGCGGCTGCCGCTTAACGTCTAATGTTGTACTATAAAACTTCTCGTATATAAGAGTATCTTTATTAATATTAAACTTGGCCAAAGCACAAGAAACAAACTTGGCTTTTTGAAGCTCATTTGTTATCAGGCACAACTCATTACTGTTCAATACATGTGCAAACAGATTATTCTTGCCTGTAAAAATTGATTGTACAAGAGCAGAATTTTCAATATTGCAAATCTTAACAGTAGAATCATAAGAAGATGTAATGACATTGTATGAGTCATAAAGAAAATGCGCTTCAAAAATAATTGAATCATGAATGCTTAATTCCCTTATTAAATTCAAATCAGGCAATCCAAATACACCGATTTTGTTTTTAACTAACGGGAATACAAAGTATTTGTCATCAGCCGAAATATCCATACAGTTTATATTATACGTTTCAGCATCATAATCAATCCTGGTATGTGAAATAACATTACCTGATTCGGCATCGACAAGTAAAATTGTATTAATATCATTATCACGGCTGTTAACGAGGAATTTACCCGACCTGTTCAGGAATTTTAACGACCTTCCTTCTCCATAAGGCATTGTCAGGTAGTCAATTCCCTTATTAACCGGGTCAATTCTGCCTGTAATTTCATCGGAACAGAAAATCACTTTTTCGTCATTGCCGATATAGCAATAATCAGGGCAGCTCGCAAATGTGCCTCTTTCCATTACGATACTTTCCAATAAATTTGAAGTATTAACATACCTCAGGTTACAGTTTGCGGTTTGGTAAATAAAATGGCTGTTGTCTGGTGAAAATCCTATGTATCCTTTTGAAAATAGTGTTAAATCCTGAATAATTGAATCAGGTTCAAAATTGTTATACTTATAGAATATAATTCTATTAAATAATAAACCGTCCGGATTACTGACATTCGATAATACCAGCCTGTTATATT
>DAINRZ010000751.1:0-1621 GCA_036741575.1 Kapaibacterium sp. (SeqCode) | reverse complement strand
TGTTTTTGCCCATTTATCCTTCAAATCGAAGTGTGATTATTGAATAGTGATTCCCGATGAATTAGAATTTTTGCTAAATTTGTAACTTGTTAAATTAATCTAAATGTAATTGGACAATACTGATAATAAATACGGCGCCTTGCCTTTGTGTGTCGATTTGGACGGTACCCTCATTGCTACCGATACCCTCCTGGAATCGACGCTTGCAGCTATTAAACTCAAGACTTTAATCTTGTTTCTTATCCCATTATGGGTGCTCAGGGGCAAGTTATATTTCAAGAACAGGATTGCCCGGATTGCCCTGCCGAATCCCAAGACTCTGCCTTACCGCCAGGATGTGCTCGAATTCCTTATCAGCGAAAAAGCTGCCGGCAGGAAACTTATACTGGCTACAGCAACCGTAAAGGAAATAGCTGAAAGCGTAGCCGGCCACCTCGGGATCTTCGATATTGTATTAGCGACAGGAGATGACTGCAACCTGAGAGATAAACAGAAGATGCAGGCGCTTACAGAATTATGCGGCGGCAAAGGATTCATTTATGCAGGCGACAGCAAAGCCGACCTTGATGTTTGGGCCGGGTCGGCAGCGTCGGTATTGGTTAATCCCAACAGCAGAATTGCCAAAAAAGCTCGCCAATTGGCACCTGTTTACAAGGAATTCAATTATAAAGCATCGTTTATAAAATCATTTATCAAACAAATCAGGGTGTACCAGTGGATTAAGAATATCTTAGTGTTCCTGCCGATAGTTCTTGCCCACGACTTTAGAAATGCCGATTTGTACCTTAAACTGTTAACTGCATTCTTTTCATTCAGCTTTGTGGCTTCTTTTGTTTATATTATAAACGACCTACTCGACCTGGAGGCCGACAGGCTGCACCCACGCAAAAAAAACAGGCCGCTGGCCTCGGGCAAAATGCATATAAAAGAAGCACTTGTAACAGCGCCTGCGTTGTTATTACTAAGTATAGCAATTTCGATAATCTATTTGCCGCTCGATTTTTTAATAACCCTGCTTGTATATTTTATCCTTACAAATGCTTATTCTCTGTATATAAAAAGGTTATACCTGCTGGATATAATGCTTCTGTCCGGCCTTTATACTATCAGGATAGTGGCAGGTGCCGCTGCGGTGTCCGTATTTATTTCACCATGGCTGCTGGCGCTGTCGATTTTCATATTCTTCAGCCTGGCAACAATGAAGAGGTATACCGAGCTGAAGGTTATGCAGGAACAAAACAGGACGAAAACAAAAGGCAGGGGGTATTACGTGGACGACCTGGCCCTGCTGCTTGGTTTCGGCCCTTCGAGCGGTTTGATTGCCGTACTGATATTTATTCTGTATGTTAATTCTGCCGAAGTAATAAAACTATACGATAAACCCCAGATGCTTTTGCCAATAGCCGGGATACTGATGTTTTGGGTGCTGCGGCTTTGGTTTATGGCGCACAGGGGCAAAATGACCGACGACCCGATAGTTTACACAGCTAAAGACCCTGTCAGCTATATCGTTGCATTAATAATCTCAATTCTCGCAATCGGAGCAAGTTTATGAATCTCGCAAAATATGAATCCTGGGGCCGGTACCCCAAAATATTTCCAAAAAAAGTTATACCTGTTT
>DAINRZ010000750.1:0-1629 GCA_036741575.1 Kapaibacterium sp. (SeqCode) | reverse complement strand
TTTTTGGATTTTTATATAAAAAAGGCAGTATTTCCGAAGATAGTACCAACGAGAATTATTCGAGGCTTGTATTAACCGTTGTCGATAAATCGGGCTACGGCAGCGATACCGTACTACGTCATTTATGGCCGCAGCCGGAATTTATTACACGAACATACGACAATTTTAGAAATCATAATGGCCAGACAAATAATTATCTGGGCCGTAAATGGTACTTAGCGGTGAACCTGAGGCGCTTAGATACAAATTCCATATCGTTTTCCGACGAAGTTGTGCTGAGCCTCAAAATCCGATACAAAGGCCTGAATATTGATGAAGGCAATATCAGGTTCGACAGCCTGCCTATGCCCTTAGAAAGCCAGACTGTAGCCATGAATTACCTTGAGAACAGGGGATTTATGCAGAGGCTTCAGGCCCCGGCCGGCGGATTACCCGATTCGATGATGATTACTAACAGGATGATACCGGCATATCCCACGAGGGGATATAAGGATATTACCATTAAAGCGGCATTTTTTACATATTTAGACATTGAAAATGATAAATATCCATTTGGAAGAGACAGTTTGCAAATCGACTCCATCGACATAATAGTGAGCTATTTCGGGCATTTGGATGTTGCAATAGATTATGTACGCATAGAAAGCATAAACGCGCACTACCTCCTAACTGGAAACTTAGACACAATTGCCACACAAAATAATCCGCAGGGCAGGGGGTTCAGGGAATATTTTACAGACCCGGAACATGAAAATGACAGGGAATTCCTTGAGCAGCCGAATGATATAGGGAATATTATCCAGTCGTCTATCGATTCGATGGAAGAAAGCTCGCATACATGGAGCGACGCCGGCCTTTTCAGGTTTTACTTCCAGGATATAGAATGTACGAACTATTACTGGTGGGGGCCCCAGCGCTATGTAAACCTGGCCACAAACGGCATGTTCGTCACCCGCGATTTGCTGCGCCACCCCCTGCTGCACGAATACTACACAAAATGCCCCAACAGGTGGATAGGCTTCCTGTTCAATGATTTCGATGCAATTACCCCGGCCCCATACTGCCGCAACGGCATACAAAGCGTAAAATCCATGGGCCTGAAATATGGGTATGCATGTAACAGAGACTCGGTTTTATTCCCCGATACGCTAAACTCCGATTACGAAACGAGCGTTGCCAACCTTGCAGATATGCGCCGCGACAGCTACCTGATAGACACAATTTTTAAAACGAACCAGGTGGAGATATTGCAAACGGCATGGGAAAGGGCGCTGTACATGTCTTTTTACGACACGTCCAACAACACCTGCAGAATGCTATATTCCGAAAAACCCTGGTGGATGTATACTTTATATTATAATATTAGTATCGACAGCGCCACACAAGACATGACATGCGGCACTTACCGCCCCAAGACGGCCGAAGAAACGAGGCTTTTCTTTTATTCCAGCCTGATAAGGGGCGCCAAAGGCTTTATCTGCGACGGCGACTGGAACGCCAGCTTTTTGCCGAACAAGTACAAATCGCAAATGAGTATAGGCGACAGCGCCCAATTGAAATCGACAGGAGATCTTTACAGCGACCTGGTGGGTATGGATTTTGTTAAATATACATCGAGCCAGCCCGATA
>DAINRZ010000749.1:0-1634 GCA_036741575.1 Kapaibacterium sp. (SeqCode) | reverse complement strand
ATTAATTCAATAACAATGTTCTCCCCGTCTTATTTTGTTGCGGAATGGGTAAAGGGAAATTCATTCGAAACTGCTGTTTCCCGAGCATACCAAAGGGAAATTGAAAAAGTTGGAGAATATGAGAAATTCATTCCGGTGATTGAATATATATTAACACCTAAAAATCTCAAAGAAAGCAACCAAAGTATTGGTGGTATTAATCCTGCTTTAAAATGGGGAGAATTTCCGGAAGCAATTTAATTCCTCAACTTTAAACAGCATTTGGGATATATAAAAACTATTAGCTATTTATTAAGATTCCATCTCCGGAATTTCAAATTATGTTGCAGGAACAGAATCAACGGGTATATCATTTCCATACTTGGCTTCCTCCTTGATTTGTTCTGTTTTCATTACACTATTCATAATAAAATACGAAGCAATACCCAGAACAATATTCGAAACCGTAATGCCACCTATAAGCCCTTCGAAGCCAAAGAGGAACGAACCAAGGTAAGTGAGGGGTACATATAAAATGAAAACACGCAATATACTAAGAAACGCTGCTGTGTATGGCCTGTGAAGTATATTGATGGTAATATTGGAGATAACCATAATATTCAGCAGTGGATGGCTGAATGGAATTATTAGCAAATATAATACAACAGCATCTATAACGCCAGGCGAAGCATTGAACCATGCGCCAATCTGCCTGCCGAACAAAGCAAAAAGAATTGCCATGAATATACTCCACGCAAAACTGTAACGCAGGGATATTTTCATCGTTTCGCGAACCCTGCCGTATTTGCGGGCGCCCCAGTTTTGGCCTACTATAGGCCCGATGGCAGCTCCGAGAGCAAAAATTATCGAATAAGCAAACATCTCAATCCTGATACCCACACCAAGCCCGGCGACAGTATCTTTGCCGTAATCCGAGGCAAAGCTCAATATTATTGCCGCGCCCAGCGGCATTATGATATTTGTTGCTCCCTGAGGCAGGCCAATAAACATAATCTTTTTCCAGGAATCGAATACCTCGTGCAGCCGGGGCTGTGCCAAGGTAATCATTTTATCCCTGTAATGAAGGATCCATATCGAATAAGCCAGTATAAGAGCCCTCGATACCACGGACGCAAGCGCCGCCCCTTCGAGCCTCATTGCAGGTATGGGCCCAATGCCGAAAATAAAAATGGGATCGAGGACGAGATTTATTATTACGGACAATATCATTATCTGGCCCGATGTTTTGGCGTCGCCGGTTGCCCTGATGCAATTGCTGCCTATCATAGGCAATACCACAAAGAACGCTCCTGCGTACCAGATGTGGATATAGTCGCGTACTAACGAAAGGACTTCGCCGCTGGCACCCATTTTAACAAACATTAAGTCTATAGTCAGGTAGCCGGCCAAAATGAAAATGCTAACGAGCAGGATACCCAGTACGAGGCTGTCGGTGGTTAGCCTTGCCACTTTATCCCTTTCTCCCCTGCCTATTGCAAGCGAGATAACCGCCGAGACACCGTTGCCAACTCCAAAAGCCAGGCCGTTTAGTATCATCATTACAGGCATTGTGTAATTATATGCAGCAAGTTCATTCTTGCCCAACTGGCCTATAAAAAATGTCTCTATGAGCATAAACCCGAATAGGCCGGTCA
>DAINRZ010000748.1:0-1642 GCA_036741575.1 Kapaibacterium sp. (SeqCode) | reverse complement strand
ACAACGACTGCGACGTGTGGGCCAGGTATATGGTACGTGTCGAGGAAATCAAGGAAAGCTACAAGATGGTTTACCAGATACTTGACAAAATGCCCAAAGGCGACATCAGGCTGAACGACCCGAAAACGACACTGCCTAAGAAAGCAGAAGTATATACCAGGATGGAAGAGCTTATCCACGATTTCATGCTGATAAACTTCGGCGCGGCGCCCGAACCCGGCGAAACATACACTGCAATTGAATCTGCCAAGGGCGAACTTGGATTCTTTATCGTATCCGACGGCACAGGCCATCCCTGGAAAATGAAAATCCGCTCGCCCTCTTCGTCTAATTTGCAGGGCTTATCGTATATGGTAAAAGGTTCAATGATTGCCGACGTCATTCTTGCTATCGGTTCAATCGACCCTATTATGGGAGAAGCCGACAAATAATGCCCCGTGTAGTTACCGAGCGAAGGCTCGCAAGATTTAAAGATGTTTTAAGCAAAAGGCAGCTCGACCTGTCTGTTGTTGCCGAGAACATTTTCGACCCGCATAATATGTCGGCTATGTTGCGCTCGTGCGATGCCGCCGGTATTAGCGAAGTCCATTTGGTTTACAACAGCAATACGCCTTTCCCGAAACTGGGCCGCAAGAGCTCTGCCAGCGCTAAAAAATGGATAGAAATAAAGCGCTATACATCTGTTGCCGACTGCTATACATCGCTCAGGCAGCAGGGATTTAAAATTTACACTACCCATCTTTCCAAAAAAAGCATTTCACTGTACGACCTGGATCTGACGCAGCCCACGGCTTTAGTTTTCGGCAACGAGCACAGCGGAGTCTCGGACGAAGCGGTTAAACTTTCGGACGGAAATTTTATTATCCCACAACTGGGGATGATTCAAAGCCTGAATATATCGGTGGCATGCGCCGTCAGCGTTTACGAAGCGCTGCGCCAGAGGCTTGCTGCTGGACTTGAAAATACCCGCCTGCTGAATCCCGATGAATTCCAAATAAAGCTCGATGAGTGGATAAATAAGTGAAATAACCGGCTTTATTGAAAAATATTTTTGAAAAATCGAATAAAAGTAATAATTTTGTAGTTCGTAAAATTTTGTTTATTAATTTAGTTAAGGTTATATGGCGCACCATAAATCGGCGATAAAGCGCATCAGGCAGACAAGAAAACGTAAACTGTACAACAGGCTGAACAAGAAATCGGCCAAGATGGCTATCAGGGCGGTAAGGGAATCGAAAACTTTCGAAGAAGGTTTGGAAAACCTGAAAAAAGCTACCAGCGTACTCGACAAAGTGACAGCCCACGGGGTATTGCACAAGAATACGGCTTCGAACAGAAAGTCATCGCTTGCAAAGTACGTGTTTTCGTTGAAGAAAGCGTAAACAAAGAGATAAATATATGGAGCGCCTGTAGCTCAACTGGATAGAGCACCTGACTACGGATCAGGAGGTTTGGGGTTCGAATCCCTACAGGCGTACATCAACAAACCTTGATGAATACAACGTTTATTAAGGTTTTTTTATTTGGGTTTACTCATACATTTTTAGCTAAAAATCCCCAAATTAGCATAAATTGACATAAATCATTATGGCAGTTTGGTCGAATAAAGGTCGCCTAAATATTAATTTAATATTGTAAGCTT
>DAINRZ010000747.1:0-1651 GCA_036741575.1 Kapaibacterium sp. (SeqCode) | reverse complement strand
TACAGAAAAACGATACCATTTCCATTTCTATCATTCGCGATATATGGTTTTCTTTCCCTGCTTCCCATAGTGGGGTGGTATGTTTACACCTTGTCTGATTTTGGCGGTAGCGACATTTTCGCCCAATTTATCGATTACCAGTTCAGGCTGCTGACAACAGGCGACGCCGGTCACGGCCAGCCGTTTTACTATCATTTCTTAGTCTTATTTGCCGGATGCTTCCCTTCGTCCATATTGATGTTTATTGGCTATAACAAGAGTGAAATCGACAGTTTCGAAAAGCAGAACTTCAGGCTTTGGAACAAAATCCTACTATATGTTGTGCTAATCGTATTTTCAATAGTTAAAACCAAGATTGTTCACTATTCATCGCTTGCATATTTCCCGATTACTTACCTTGCTGCAAGCGGCATTTACAGGGCAATCAACGGAGAGATACAGCCAGGCAGGGCAATCAAATGGCTGCTCGGCATCTCTGGTATCTTATGGGGGATAGTCTTTATCGGGTTGCCGCTCCTGCTGATGAATATCGATGTTTTCCTCCCGATGATAAAAGACGGTTTTACACGTGGAATGCTTGAAAAACCGATGAATTGGACCGGTATTGAGTTGGCTGTAGGCTTTATCGTACTGGCTGTAGTAGTGGCGGCACTGGTTTATATTAACAAATCAAAGCTGCTGCATGGTTTTGTTGTGTTGTATTCCGGCATGGCAATAGCGCTGTTTTTGTTCCTGCCTCTGATAGTACCTAAAGTGGAGAGCTATGTACAGGGCGATGCAGTACAGTTCTACAAAAGCCTGCGGGGGCAGGACTGTTATTTATATGCCCTGGATATAGGTAATTACAAATACGGTTTCTATTTTTATTCAGATAAGCAGACCCACCTGTCATTCTACAAAGCGGGCATAAAGCGAAAGGATATAAAGGAATGGCTGTTGACGGGCGATATTAAGTACCCGGCATATTTTGTAACAAAGGCCGATAAAGCAGAGAGATACACACAGAAATACGGGCTGCAGCTATTGGGCAAAAAGAACGGCCTGGCTTATATGAAGAGAGAGGCCATCAAATAATTATTCTTGTAATGTTTTATACATCTTTGTGTATATAGAATAAATAGTGTATTACTGAACAAAAAAGGTGTTTATTTAAATACCAAAACTTTTGTAATATATAAACTTAAAGGTAATTAACTAAAATAGGGGCGACAATGAAAAAATCTTTACTTCTTATTATTTTTGCATTACTTTCAACGAGTACATTATCAGCCTGGGAGTTTTTTAAAGAACTTAAAGTGGGGAAACGGCCAGTAGGGGTTTTCCCGACAAACGTCCGTATGGGTAGCCTTGGCTATCAGGGATTATTGATACTATGCGCAGGCTACGACCAGAATGAAGACGGCAAACAGGACCCGGGAGATGAACCTGCATCCATCTGGTATATGCCTTATTATATAATAATTCTCAGTGCCTTTGATTTAGATACAACTTATGTCAATGTGTCTACACCATTTAAACTTATCGACCTCGATTTCAGGAACGAAGTGTTACCCCTGCGCCCGGCAGTAGTAAATGACAAAATCTATATATCAGGATTAAAAGGAGTTTACGAAATAAGTATTATCGATGGAGACACAATAAAGGCAGATAA
>DAINRZ010000746.1:0-1653 GCA_036741575.1 Kapaibacterium sp. (SeqCode) | reverse complement strand
GTATATTTTAGGGGATTCGACTACAGACCTTTTATCGGTTTCGCCCTTGAACACTCCCTCGAACAGCGGGTGGATACGGTCAACAGAGCTGAACTGGGCCGGATTGCTCTCCGAAAAATTAATTTCCGATGTCCTGCCGAAGCCAATGGATGCCATGCCGTTACTGAAAACATCCGGATTGGTGCTCTCGTCTGCAAAAATCAGGGCCGAGCCGCCGCTGCGAATGTAGTTCGAAATACGCGTGAAATCGGAAGAACTGTATGGGCCGCCCCCGCAAATCAATATATCGAAGTTGTTAAGGTCGATACCCGAAAAAGCGCCCGGGGAGAATACCTGCATATTTGCTGTCTTTGCCGGATTGATGGCTAGCGCCATCCTGATGAACTCAACAACAGCAGGCGAACCCACGATAGCTATCGAGGGATTGTCGGGTATAACAAAGCCGAAATACGAGCGGTTATCGTGGTCAATGGCGTCCTGCTCCAGTTCTATATAGGCTTTGTTGATGCCGTTTTGCTGCGGCACTGCTGATATGGCTACAATCTTCGACTGGCCTGCAGGCACGTCGATAGTCCTTTGTGCCGCCCGCTCGCCGTTGAAGACCATACCAAGCACAGCGCCCCTGACGTCCTTGTCTGAATGGTTACGGACATATACTTCTGCTTCGACGCTTTTTCCAAGCTGGAATATCCGGGTCAGCACCTGCACCGAATCAATATTAAGGTTGGCGGCGGTGTTGGCTTTTCTGCCAAGCGGCACGTAGTAAACAGAGATTCCAGGGCCGAGAAGCTTAGCGTTCCTGGCCGATTCCAGCGAGAATATATTGGGCTGGGCGTCGGTGATGATGTAAACCTCTTTGTTGAGGTTGCCCGAAGCGGCCAGCAGCTTCTCGGCCAACAAGACAGAGTTGGCAAGGCTGGCCGGTACTGCCGATACTTTTATATTCGATAAATCCTTCCGCAGTAATTGCAAATTCTTCGTAAGGCCTGCTGCGTCGTTGAATTTGCCGCCGGCCATAGCAATCACGGCAGCTTCGTCGCCTTCGCGCATTGCATTAAGGATTGCCGTGGCTGAATTCTTTGCCTGCGAGAACCTGTTGCCCCGTTCGTCGGATACATCCATACTGAATGAGTTATCGACAATAATAACGGCGCTCGTCTTGGCATAGGTGCCCGGCACGGGCAGCGACGTCTCTACGGTTGGGCGTGCAAAAGCCAGAACTGCAAAGGCTATCAGCAAAGTGCGCAGGATGAGAAGCAATATCTGCTTTAGCTTAATCCTGCGGATACGGGTTTTTTGCAGCTCTTTGAGGAACTTCAGGGTGGAGAATTCCACAGTCTTCAGCTTGCGAAGGTTTATCAGATGCAGGATTACGGGGATGGCCGAGGCCACCAGGCCGATTAACGCAAGCGGATTAAGGAAGTTCATCTATACCCTGTTTATTAATACACATTCCAAATTTATTTATGACGGGTAATAGGCCGTATAATTATTTGCCTCTTCGCTATTATTGTACTTTTTGAATAGGCATGGTTCTTTATATTCAGTACACTAAATATTTGTTTTAGCCTCGCCTAACATATTATTTAGCCATTTTCGCCCGAAAAAACGCGATTTCGGTAAAATTCCGGTAAAGTTTTTCCCGGGGTGGTT
>DAINRZ010000745.1:0-1657 GCA_036741575.1 Kapaibacterium sp. (SeqCode) | reverse complement strand
TAATGCATATTCTAAAATGATTAATATTCTGGACAGCAAGCTGGATTCTTTGTTCGGATACAAGGTGCCGCCTCCGGTAAAAACATTTATCTGCAACCAGGGTGTTCGTAATTAAAAAAAGTGGGCCGGGCATTATATGCACCACAGCCCAATTAATTATTCAATTTATTCAATCTTTTATGTTTTTTTTGAATTTAACGGGTGAAAATAATCCTGTTAAAAATCATTAGTATTCTCATTATTACAGTTTATTTTAAAATTATTTGGTACAATTTTAAAAAATTTTAAGAGATGACATCATAATTTTTAATTAACTGATATTTTTTCACATCCCCAGGCCCAATCATAGTAGATTGGGCCTGCGTTACCGAAATTTACCCATTTAAAATAAAGGTGGCTGCTCTAGCTGTCTGGGTGAGTTTGATATTGTCATCATTCAATTATAGCAACAATGTTAAAGAACCATATTCCTGTGATTTTTGCTTAGTCATGCATTTTTCATAATCTACATAATCACCGACGAGCCGACATAAACCCTGAAGATCTTGTTCTGGGTGTTATCGGCTATATAAAGCGAACTGTTGCTGAAGTCCTTGCTGCCGAATACGATACTGCACGGGCTGCTGAACATACCCTTGGCTATTATTTTCGGCTGGCTGTTTTCGATTTTTACGAGCGAAGCGTCGTAGGAAGTAGTTGCAAATATATT
The DNA here is from genome assembly GCA_036741575.1 of Kapaibacterium sp. (SeqCode). GTDB lineage: Bacteria > Bacteroidota > Ignavibacteria > Kapaibacteriales > UBA2268 > DAINRZ01. Next base: position 948 of record DAINRZ010000745.1, on the reverse strand, counting down.
GTTTTCTTTGTCTATAGCCAGGTAGTTAGCACCCTGGACTACTGCATACAGGCTTTGGCTGCCGGCGCTTCCATCCTGGTTAACCGGGTATTTGTAAATCTTGTTGTCGTTGATTGCCGAAACATATAGGTTTTTGAATTCTTTATCGAAAACCATGTTAGTAATAAGGAGTTTATCCTTGCTGTAATTAAATGCTATACCTGTAATATAATCAGATTTATTGCCGTCGGGGGTAATTTTAACTATTTTATTGTCCAGTGCATCCAGGACATAAATATTGCCCTGATTGTCACTGATTATCGAGTTAGCTTTCTTAAAACCATCAGCAATTAGAGTTTTGCCTCCGTTTTTGTCGATTTTTATTACTTTTTCGCCGCATGCAGCATAAAAAGTATTGTCCTGGGCCACCATAATACCGTTCAGTTCGGGGCATTCAATGCCTGTAAACTGAGTTTTGCTGCCGTCAGGTGCAATTTTTGTTATAGTCTTGTCGCCACTGTTGCTTACATAGAGGAAGCCGTCGCCGGCCATAACCAGGCCGTTAGCGCCTTTGAGGCCATCGGCAAATACTTCTGTATAACCCACGTTTTCTTTGAGAATGACGCTTACTTCTGTAGAATTCTGGTTATTCCCTTTGTCTGTGGCTATAACCTTTATCTTATGAGCGCCGGATTTCTCACCTTTCGAGTCCCAGTATAGTTCGAAAGGAGCTATGTTGTCTGTCAGTACATTCTTGCCGTCCACGATAAAATTAACAGAACTGATACCAGAGCCATCATCGGCAGCTTCGACTAGCACTTCGATCGTATCGCCGATATTGAATTCCTGGTTGTTAATAGGTTTGGTAAACGATATATTGGGCGGTGTGGTGTCTTTAGCGGCCGGCGATGCCGGGTCTTCGGAGCAGGATGAGATAATCCCCAGGCTGCCTGCTATTGCCAGTATCGA
>DAINRZ010000744.1:0-1672 GCA_036741575.1 Kapaibacterium sp. (SeqCode) | reverse complement strand
TTATCCTGTAGCAGGGATTGAAAGAAAACTGGATTTTCTTGATAGGCTGTTAGAACTTGGTATTGCTCATATTGATTGAGATTTCTTTTGAAGTATGTGGCTTGGGTTGGGATTTTTGATTATTTCCCCCCACATTACACATACTTCTTATACATATCCTCGATAGTGCTGAATTTTTCGGTTGGGCCCAGCTTTGACACGTCGTCTATGAAATTGGCGAAGTTGCCGACAATAGAAATCAATACCGATTCGGGCAGGAAGTGGTTTTTCTGCACGGCAAGGATTTCGTCGGGCTGCGACTGCGAGAGCCGTCTGTAATACTCATTGTAATAGTCCGGCGGCAGGCCCGATAAATCCAGAATATACAGGAAGTTGCCAATTTGCTGCGGCGTCTCGATGCTGCGCACGAACGAGCCGGTAATATACTGCACAGCCCTGTTGTGTTCTTCCTTTTCTATGGGGTATAGGCTTATGCGCCTGAGTTCGTCGAGCGTTTTGTCAATTGAGTCTTTTGTCACCGTATCGTTGATCTTCGTCGAGACTGAGAGGTAAGTCCCCAGCAGCCTGGAGTTGATGGAACTGCCCACACCGTAGGTATAGCCGAGTTTCTCCCTGAGCAGGCTGTTCAGCCGGGATAGGAAGAAACCGCCGTAAACTGTGTTCACGAGCTGTATCAGCGGGTAGTCGGGGTGGCTGCGGCCCGGCACGGGGAATGCAATCCTGAGCGATGACTGCTGGCTGTCGGGTTTGTCGAGTGCAACAATACTAATTCCTTTCGGCCTCTTCTCTACAATATTTGTATCGGCGCCATCTGTTGCTTGTGCGGGCAGCCTGCGTACGAATAAATTCTCCAGATCGTCGAGCAACTGCTTTTTATCGAAGTTTCCGGCGGCAAAAAAAGCCAACCTTGATTTTTTCAGCCTTTCGTACCAGTTCAGGCAATTATCCCTGGCGATAAGCGCGAGCGAATCGGGAGTGCCGGATAGCGGATGGCCGTAGGGATGCCCTTCGAAGTATTTCATGGTAAAGGAAACCGAAGACAGGTAGCCCGGGTCTGATTGGTCCTGCAGGACAGCCGAGATATTCTTTTTGCGGGAACGCTCCAGTTCATCGTCTGCAATGACAGAACTGCAGAAGCAATCGGCCATAATCTCTAGCATATTGCCAAGGTGGCCGTCAAGGCAGTGGACAGATAGGGATGTTTCGTCCCACGAACCGGAACAGTTGAGCGAAGCGCCCATAAACTCCACTTCGTCGGCAATCTGCACAGCAGAACGCTTTTCGGTGCCTTTGGTCAGCAGTTGGGCTGTCAGCGAGCAAAGGCCGGGTATGGGTTCCTGCGCGGCGCCAAGCCTGACGGTTAGCCTTAGAGACACTACAGGTTGGGTCGTGTCTTCTACTAAGTAAACAGGCGTCCCATTGGACAGGCTGAGGGTTTCCGTTTCCGGGAACCTGAATTCAGGTAATTTATCTACTATTGGCGGTTTCATTTATTTCCTGTTATAATTTGTATTGATATAGTATTATGAAATTAAAATTCAAGTGTGCAATATTTCCAATCAGTTAAGAGTAAGATTCACTCCGCCTTTTTCCACTCAGGGTTCTTCTTCAGCAGGGTGTAGCCTTCGATATTGAATTCCTGGACGTTGACAAACCTGCCGGACTTTATCGA
>DAINRZ010000743.1:0-1674 GCA_036741575.1 Kapaibacterium sp. (SeqCode) | reverse complement strand
ATATCTTCTTGGAAAGCATTTTTCGTAACTCGGAATTTTGGATTTTCTGTTTTACCAATTAAGTAAAAACTATTTGTAGATTCAATAGCTAATCTATAGATATACCCACCCCAGAAATAGGAAATCCAAGTTGGATCACCGAGTGAATTGAATTTGAATATCGATGTAATCTGCCCGCCTGTTTTCCAAATTGCATATTCTGATGTATCTAAATCGTTACTATTTACTTCTCCTGCTACCCAAGAATTATTACTGCTGTCTATCGATAATGTCTGCGCTAAATCGCTCCCTGAAGCCCCCCCAAAATACGCCCCCAAATTCTTTTGTTATATTTCGAGAATTTTACTAATACTGCATCATAAGAATCATATTTGGGTTTATAGGCATCGGGTGTCGTCGGGAACAGCTTGCTGCCGGTATAGCCGCAGAAAACAGCATTGCCTGCGCCGTCGAACTTAATATCTGTTGCATAGTCATTGGGGTACTTGGTTTCGTCGTTAGGTTTGCCCGTAGAGCCGCAATAGTATGTCGAATATACCAGGCCGCCGTTTGGGTTGAACTTGGAAAAGAAAATATCCCTGCCCGCACAACTGTCGCGCCTGAAGGCATCGGGCGTCGTAGGGAATACAGGAGTGGTGAAAATATCTGGTTTGTAGGTTTCGCCCGTTATGGCTATATTATCGTCTTTATCGACTGCTACGGCATGGGCTGCCTCTTCCATTACGCCGCCAAAGAAAGTGCCCCATATCATTTTGCCGCTGCCGTCGAATTTGGCAAGGAAAGCATCGGGATGGTAGTGCAAGGTCGAGGCATTGTATGTTGCCAGCGTGTCCTGGTATGTACCTTTGGTGATGGGCAGGCCTGGTTCGACTTTGATTTTATTCATGCTGAGAGTAGAGCCGGTTATTACGAAATCGGCGCCGTTTTTGCAGAGGGCTATGCCCTCGCCCACTTCGCCCTGGTAGCCGCCATAGTAGCGCGACCACAGCAGTTTGCCCTCAGGCGAGAACTTAACCAGTACAACGTCGATACCGCCCTGGTGTGCGGGCTGCTCCACTCCTTCGGTCGTGGGGAAGTCCGGGCTGTCGGTCTTGCCGACTATAATCAGGTTGTCGTCTTTATCGGCAATGCATTCCACAGCTACATCAGTTTTGCCGCCGCCTAAATAAGTAAGCCATACGCGCTCGCCCGTTGCCGTGAATTTACCCGCAAACATATCGTGGCCGCCCTTTTTCTCCTTCTGCCAGGCGTCGCCCGAGACGGGGAAATTGCTGCTGCCTGTATAGCCGACAATATAAACGTCGCCGCGGCTGTCCACCGCCAGGCTGTTGCCGCAGTCGTAGCCGTTGCCGCCGCAATAGGTCGAGAAAATGACGCGCGGGTCGTCTATTAGCGTACCCTGTGTTTTGTCCGTTCCCTCTTTATATTGCATCCTGTCAGCGCGCAGGGCATCGAGCCGGGCCATTTTCGTCAGGGTGTCTATGCCGCCCAGCCGGGCGGGAGTTGTTACCGGCGGGGATGCATGGAGGTAGCAGGTAATGAAAACCAGCATCAACCCTACGGTTAACCGTAGGGTTGATAAAGATTTATTTTGTATTACAGGCGCCTCGGGATTTTTCATTCTCTGTGTTCCCTTTTCTCTGATAATTGCTTTTAATAATCAGTCGAATATAA
>DAINRZ010000742.1:0-1677 GCA_036741575.1 Kapaibacterium sp. (SeqCode) | reverse complement strand
GCATTCGAAAAATCTAATTGATACTATTTCTTTTTTACAATTCTGAATCCAACATTGTAATTGTATAATGTCTGCGAGAAAGCGCTTCTCTTGCCGGCAGAACAATTCTCTTCGCCATCCTGGAAAGAGCCGCCTCTGATAATCCTTTCTTCACCTGAACTTGGCCCTTTTGGGTCTGTCTTGGCAGCACTTGAAGTATAATAGCTTAAATCGTAATAATCCCAGCACCATTCCTGGACATTACCATGCATGTCGTACAAGCCGAAAGCATTTGGTTTCATCTTGCCTACTTCGTGGGTGCTTCCGCCAGCATTCCCGGAAAACCACCCCATTTCTGCAAGTATTCCGCTGCCGCTAATGTTTCCGTCCGAACCAGCCCGGCAGGCATATTCCCATTCGGCTTCGGTGGGCAGCCTGTAGCCGTTGGCATTGAAATTACACGTAACTTCTTCGAATCCTTCATCGCCTGTAATAGTGTAGCATGGCGTCAGTTTATCAAGTTCGGATAGTGTATTGCAAAACTTGCAGGCTTTCACAAAAGTTACCTGTTCGACCGGATTTGCTTCACTGGATTTATTTTGGCTTGGGTTGCTTCCAGTTTTCAGGTTATAATACATCTGGGTAATTTCAGTTTTAGTCATATAGAAATCATAAGTAATGGTAACCTGATGCTTCGGCGCATCCCAGGCATTGTCGGGATTCTCGTTCCCCATAGTAAAGGTACCTTTTGGAACAAGAGCCATATCGAGCTTGGTTGGGTCGTTAAGTATTTGTATTTCAATGCCGTTCGAAGAAATGCCGTTTCTAACGACAGTTACAAGGCCGCTTTCTGCCGTTTCGGGCACAACGACAACTATCCTATCGTTTTCCCAGATACTAATATTCTCGGCTTGCGCTCCATTGAACTGAACATAACATCCGGCCGTCAATGCGCCAAAATTTTCGCCGTAAATAGCCAATTTCTTGCCTTTAGTTACTTTTGCCTGGTCCAAGAAGGTGATTTTCGGGGCATCATCGGGCAATTTTTCTACAGAAATGTTCACTGAGTTACTCGTTCCTGCCGGTGTGGTTACGGTTAATGGCCCCGTCACTGCGTCTGTCGGCAGGACATATACTATTTCATTATCAGTCCATTTCTGATAATATTTACTATCTGAAATATTCTGCCCGTTAAATGTAACATAAGAAGTACCTCTCGCTACTCCAAATTTCGAACCGATTATCTTTATCGATGAACCCTGATATACTTTAGCTGGCTCTGTTTTGGTTATTGTTGGCCCGTCGCCGTTATTATTATTAGGGCTGTTCGTGTCTTCTCCGCACGATACCATGAATAATGCAGTACAAAACAGCATAGAAATCAGCAGGATTTTATAATTCATTACAAAATGCATAAACCAGACCTTTTAAAACAAAAAATAAACATAAATATTATTATAATTATCGTCAAATAGGATAATTTATTAAGTCAATTCAAGTCGACCCACCGCGGCCGGCCCACGGGGTCGTATCCGCCGAAGACCTGGCGAGCCTCCCGCGGCCTGGAGTGGAGGCAGCGCGACGAGTCGCAGCGGTAGCAGTGCACTCCGCCCCCCGGCCCGCTCTCCCGGGCCAGGGCCTCGAGCGCCGAGGCGATGGAGTCGAGCAGGAGGCCGGCCATCTCGGCGTCCTGGGCGG
>DAINRZ010000741.1:0-1677 GCA_036741575.1 Kapaibacterium sp. (SeqCode) | reverse complement strand
AGGCATCGATTATGAGAGCTATACAAAAGATGCAGCGAGCCGCAGCCGACGACGAACTGCGCGCTATTATGGAATATCGCGAGAAGGCAGAATTGGACCATTTGCAGAGGATAAAGAACGCGCTAAGAGAAGGTGAATTAAAAGGTGAAAAACGCGGCGAAAAACGTGGCGAAAAACGTGGTGAAAAACGTGGTATTATGTTAGGCAAGCAGGAAGGTGTTTTGGAAGGAAAGATAGATGTGGCAAGACAAATGCTGAGGCGTGATTTAAGTATTGACATTATAACATCTGTAACCGGATTATCTGTTGACGAAATAAAGAAACTGATGAATTGACATTATCTTCAGTCCAACAATGAACACACACAACCGTGGGCAAATAAGCTACTATCCCTTTGATGAAGTATGGGAATAACGGTTCAGGTGAAAAAGTTGGGGAGTAAATTTAATTATATTTATTTTAAGCATATTGCACCTGCATTTGCATAGACTTAGCAAAAGGTAGGAAAGTGACAGGAAAAAAGTAAAAAATCTCAATAGTAATCCATCGTATATTGCTTAGGCAGTACAACTGTGAACGTTGTGCCTTTGTTTATTTCACTGTAATAAGATATTTTTCCGTCGAGTAAATCAATTGATCTTTTCACAATCGAAAGCCCCAGGCCGATACCTGAAATTGTACCTACATTGCCGCACCTATAAAAAGGCTCATATTCATGTTCCCTGTATTCCTGCGGGATGCCTATACCTTGGTCGGTAACAGTCAATTCCAAGAAGTTCTCCTGATTGACCAGATATACCTGTACTGCTTTCCCGGGCAGGGAGTATTTTACGCTGTTATTAACCAATTGAAAAATAATGTTTCTAAATAAAGTAATGTCAGTATCAAATATTATTTTGTTTTCGGAGAAATAGAATTCAATAGGATGCATTGAGTTGTCTATTGTTTCCACTTCATTAATATAGCTTTTCACACTTCCGATAATTTCGATAAGCGACATTTTCAACTGGCTTTTTGTAATACCCATTGAATCGACTGACACCACGTTTTCGAGCATTCTGACAAGGCTATTGATTGCGTATTGAATTTTTTTGATGTGCTCGCTCATCTTTTGGAAATCATTAAGTTTGAAATACCTGTCAATCAGGGAACTTGAAGAAAGAATTATCGTCAGCGGGGTCCTGTATTCATGAGAAATTAGTGAAATGAACCTTGATTTAAGGTCGCTTAATTCTTTTTCCCTGTTAAGAGCCAGTGTAATTTCCTCTTTGGCTTCGAGCAGTTTGAGTTCGGCAAGCCTTTTATCAGTTACATCCGTTACAATGGCAAGGATACCCAGCCTTTCGTTAAACTCATCTGTAAGAAGCGAAGCATAAACCTCGCCAACCCTGTTCTCGCTATTTCTATTATAGAATTCGATATCGAAAGGCTTGAGATATGTATTATCAGGAGAGATTTCTGAGATTTTCGAATACAAAAGTGCCTTGGTTTTATCTGGCAGGAAGGTCAAATCGCTGATTGCTTTCCCGATAATATCCTCCCTTTCCATTCGGTAGAGGTTGATGAACCTCTTGCTGATATCCAGAATATGGCCGTTTTTATTCAACAAAATAATTGAATTGGGCGACAGGTTGAAAATTGCCTTGTATGTTTTTTCCTTTTCAACCATGTTATCCA
>DAINRZ010000740.1:0-1682 GCA_036741575.1 Kapaibacterium sp. (SeqCode) | reverse complement strand
AAAAGTAATCCCGCTAAAAGTTGTAATAGGCGGCAATATGTTTTTGTGCCGGGCATTTTATTTTAGTGAATAATCATAAGTTCTGAAGATTCACAGTAAGCACCTGTGCAATAAGAAATCCTGTAAAGCCCGCTTTTTATATTCGTTGTATTAATCGTAATTGTTTTTCTGTCGGCAGTAATTTCATTGGATTTTCTGCCCTGCCAATTCTCGGAATAAACAGTCCTTCCAATCATATCTGTAATGGCAATACTTCTGATAAAACCGTCGGGAGGGGCATCCAACGTAACTTCGGATTCGCTGCCTGCCGGATTGGGTATAATAGAAACGATTCCAAAGAGTGCATCATACCTGATAAGCCTTTGGCTGCCATCATTGCACACATTGCCCAGAGATATTATGCCTTCTTCAAATGCAGTATTAACAGTCAGGCCTTCCCATTCGACATCTGTTACAGTTGCCTTGCCACTTTCCATATCACCTAATATCATATCGCCGACAAGAGTATATAGCGCATTGCTCTCCTTTTCTAGGCTCTCTCCGGGAATAACAAACCTCAAGTTCCATTTTCTGTTTGAATTGTCGGCAGTTTTAATAATTTCGATTCTTTTACCGCCGCAGATAACATACTGTGGATTAAATATTGGCAGGTCAACCGACATGCTAACCTTAGCGCTGTTGGGGGTGCATTCGAACAGGCCTTGGCATTCCAAAGCCCTAACTGGCAAATCCACTTCTCTGTCAGTCGAGGAAAAAACAATATTATCCGGTACGATTTTACATTTTGGGGTAATGTTATATACCATAATGCTCTTTTCTGTCAGGCAACCGACAGCATCTTCAAGTGTTACTGTATATTTGGTATTGATTTCAGTTTTAATCAAAGCTACTGATTTATCGGTCGGATCGGGGAAGGTAATGCCGTTTTCAGGAACCCAGGTATAGCTATATTCAGGGGTGCCGCCCAGCGGCCGAATTTCGATCCTCAATTCCCTGCCGTTGCACACAAATGCCGCCGAATCGAGCGGAAATGTCATTTCTTTCATAACTTCTACAAACAGAGTATCGTAGCTTGTACAGCCGTTTGTCAGGTCTTTTGCAGCTACCGAATACCTGTAGCTGCCAATACCGGCAGGAGTTGTTTCAATAATTGCAGAGTTGGAATTAGGCAGTGGTGTTTCGAAATCGAACCATTGATACTCAAGCGCTCCTTCGGACTTTACAACCTCGGCCCTAAGTTTCAGCACTTCGCCAAGACATATAGTATCTTTGTAAAACAGAGCCAATTCCGGCAATTGGGCAAAAGTAATATCTAATGTATCGCGCCCTATGCATCCTGCCTGGTTAAAGACTTCGGCCACATACCGGCCTGCTTCGGTAATCTTAAGAAACCTGCTGCTTTCAGGCAGCTTAGAACTGTTTACATACCAATTATATTGAGAATAAGTTTCGCCCGATATGGGGTCTTTTTCACCTGCATCAATCAGGTTCTCTTCATTGGAACAAACCGTTACGACGCCGCTTTTGCCGTTTACTGTAATTTCAGGATTAACAGCACTGAATACTTCAACAAATACTTCAGCTGTCCTTGAGCACCAAGTTATGGTATCTGTTGCTGTTACCGAATACTTTGTCGTCTCCAGGGGGTATGCCAGGGGATCAGGTATATCGTCCCTGTTTAA
>DAINRZ010000739.1:0-1685 GCA_036741575.1 Kapaibacterium sp. (SeqCode) | reverse complement strand
TATGGTTTCAGGAATTTAACGAGCCTTTTCAGGAGTGCCAGGTCGAATGCTTTATAATCCTGGTCTTCGGCCTTGCCTGCACCCCTCATACTGCCGGCCTATTTCAACTCGAAGAAAATGGATAAATGATGGGCTATCCCGTTAGAAGCCATATAATCGTTGCCAACGGAATAGTCTATGTTGAATTTAATTGGCATATCTTCGAATTCGGGCCTGAGCGATATACCTACACCCCATACAGTCATAGGGAGAAATTTCCATGAGCCCAGTTTATCACCAAGAATATTAATTCCCCCGCGGAAAGCTATAACTTCGTGGGGAACGCCTTCGACGCCAAGTATCACCTGGGGCCCTTCTTCGTACTGGGTCAGTACTGCGTCGAGGGCAAACAGGATATATCTTGTATCCGGATTAAACACTTCTTCAAGCTCGCCGCTAACGGTGGAGCGTGTGGTATATTCCTCTTCGTTCAGCCCGTATTCGAATGCTACGCCTGTCCGGACTGTGAATGGGAGAATATTGGTTTCCTCGGCCATGGAATTCCAAAACATAACGCCTGAGAAATTCTGGATTGCTACACCAAAGGTGAAAAGGTCGGCAATATTGAATTTGGAGCCCATATCCAGCGAGAAACCGTCTGCCGAGTAATCAGAACCTGCCAATGAATGGCGCAGGTATTTTACGGCAATTCCAATACTGGCAAATTCGAGTTTGTATGACGCAGCGCCGGAGAGCGAAATTTCGAAATCGGTCATCTCTTTAAGTGGTGTGCCGAATACATCTCTGGAAATAAAACTGCCTGTCGAAAAAGAATTTATTCCGAATCCGAACCCTAAGTTTTCGAACATTGCCTGCCCCCATGCTGCGGAAGTATGCACCCTGTTGAATTCCAGGAACGAATAACTTGTGGCAAACGAAGGCCTTTCGTCGAGCCAGCTAAGCCCGCCGGGATTGTAGAATATTGCAAAAGCATCGTTGGCTACGGCAGTAAAGGCGCCGCCCATAGATATGCTGCGTGCACCTATGTCCCTTAATAGATATGAGTTATTATAGCCGCCGCCCGAAGCCTGTGCAATGACTTTTGCATCAAATGAAAACAGAATTGCGAGCAGCAAAATGGCAAGTTTAATATTAGCACAATAGTGGAGGAATTGGCTAATTTTATCCAACTTTCGTTTTTTATTATCTTTAGTTGATTTTTGTAAGGTTTCAGAATCCATTACTACCTCGTTACGATAAATTTGCTGTCGAGGCGAAATCCTTTGCCGACAGCATTGCAAATAAAGACTCCTTTGGGAAGCTCGCTGACGGGAATCTCGTAAGACGTGTCGTCTTTGTATGGCATTCCGCGATAAACTTCCATCACCTTGTTTCCCAATAAGTTATACACACTGATTGTAATAGGGTTTTCGTAGTCTTCTTTTCTCAGGGACAGCCGCACGTAGTACTTGTCCCTTCCTTCGATGACTTTGATAGCCCTGCTGTCGGTGCCGGCCGAATCGACCTTCGATTCCCACGGCTTTTTCCCGGCTTTCCTCAATTCATCAATTACTGTGCCATAGTTAGGTTGCTTATTGAGTATAAGGCTTAAGGATTCTTTACTTTTATCGTAAGTAGGTACGAGGTAAATGTTTTTGTAAAAAATCTGCGACTGAAGGCAGAATGAATGTAGAAGAGTACACAAT
>DAINRZ010000738.1:0-1687 GCA_036741575.1 Kapaibacterium sp. (SeqCode) | reverse complement strand
TATATAGTAAATCCCGTCGAGGTAAGGATGAAGGAATCGGCCAAAGGTTCCATCTATAAATCTATCGTTGCAATGGGATTCCGTTCCAGGCAGATAAACGACTATATTAAGCAGGAAATCAGCACCCGCCTTGCCGACGTTATCGACACAAGCGATACCGAAGGGGCTAATTTCGACCAGTTGGCAATAAGCCGCGAATTCGACCACCTGCCGAAGCCCACGTTCCTTGCCATGAAGGAAATAAGCCTTAGCAGGCTCCATTTCGAAATCCCGGAAGAAGCCGAAGAAGAAGCAGCAGATTAAGTTTGTTTGCATATAAATTTGTTTTTGGGGCAGGCGCTAACAGCGCCTTTTTTTTTATGCAAATTTACGAATATAAGTTACAGCTAATCTTAGAGTAGCAAAGTCGGTATCCAGTTCCAGGTTTTTCACAATATCCTTTAGTTTTGCCGAAGGATTCTTTTTCAGGTATGTTTCGATTTTGTCGTAAGTAAAATCGCCGATAACCTGCCTGATATTGATTCTGTGGCCCGACATGATTATCCTGCTTAGTTCATTGGCCACAGCGCCGGGTTCCACTTTGTATTTAGCCGATATTAAACTGACCGGCATACCGGACTGGATATCCCTTGCCGCATCGGCTGCCCAGGGCGCTGTTTTGGTATTTTCCCGGGGCGGGGCAGGTTTATGGCCCAGGTAATCCTTTATTGCAGCCAGGTATGTGTCTCCGAATTTGCCGATGAATTGCCTGCCCAGGCCGGTTATTTTTTTCAATTCTTCGGCCGAAACCGGTTTTTTCGTGGCAAGCGCCCTAACTGCGCGCTGGCCAGCAATAGAATCGGGGCTTGTAAAATGCTTTGCGGCAATATCTTTTGTCAGAGCTAGTAACCGGCTGTACAAAACCTCATCGAAGTCGCCTGGATTTTCATCGGCAATCGATTTCCAGTCGAATTGCTTTTCTCTTTTATCGACAAGGGCCATGCCCTTTTCGGTCAGGACAAGGGTGGGATATAGAGATGAACTGAGGGTAATATAGTTATTATGGATAAGCTGGGCGAAGTCTGTTTCTATCTTCATCGGATCGCTGCCATCGAGGGCACCGAAGTATTTGGTAACTTCGAGGCCTGTGCCTGCAACGATTTCGGATTGCTTGCCGGAAAAATAATGATGCAGGGTTTTTTTGCCGAATCCCCTGCCCAAATGGTATAATGCCTGCAAGATTGTTTTCTGGCGCCTTCCGGGCTTTAGTTTCGGTGCGAAAACAGTGCCTGCGGAAAGGCAGCTCGAGCATTTGCCGCAATAACCACTGTATTCGTCATCTTCGAAATAAGATAGGATATAGTTTCTCTTGCACAGGCTGGTTTGGGTGTACCTGGCAACAGTATCGAGCTTGCGCCTGGCTATTTCTTTTCTCTTCTCCAAATCGCCGAAATCGAAAGGAATTGCGCTCCCGCCAAGTCTTTCGGTGTTGATGATGATACTGTTTCCGCTGTTCGGAGGCGTATATTTTAAAATCCTCAGGAATTCCAGCAATCTGACGGCATTATTGAATTCCTTGTAATTAAGGCTGAATTTTTCCAGCAAGTTTTCGAGCCTGAATTCCACCTGCCTGTTGAAGGCATCCGACGATACGCTGCGGAGCAGTGCTTCGAGTATGTTCTTGTTTGCCTGGGAGGCTTCCCCGAAA
>DAINRZ010000737.1:0-1699 GCA_036741575.1 Kapaibacterium sp. (SeqCode) | reverse complement strand
ATAATAAAAGATATTGAAAATATGCGATGATTGCATATTCAAACATAAGGGCACCGCGCGCCTTGACCTTACAAGAAATGATTAGTACTTTAATGAATAATAAGTTGAAAATCATGAGTTTATGCCAAATGTATGAATAATACCGGTTAATACATTTTTGTAAAAAAAATGGCTTTATTGAGAAAATTTCCGGATGTTTTAATTAAAAGCACATAAGCACCTGGTAACAATTCACTTATATCAAAGTTGTACAGCTCTGTATTAGATTGGTAATCAAATTCAAAATAAATTCTACCAACAATATCTGTTATTATAATTTGAAATATTCCGGGATTCGGGATTGTTCCCAAAAGACATACATAATCATTTGCCGGGTTAGGAAACAGAATAAATTCACAGGATTCGGACAAATCTTTAAAAAATGTTTCCGTATTGAACTCAATAGCTCCGACTGACCTCGTAGTTTTATTAAATAAGTTTCCCAGGAAATCAGATTTAGGTTCGTCAACAGTTATTGCAGCCCCTATTGCCGGGCTTTCATTCACAAGCCTGAAATCAAGGTTTTCTGCATCGGAAAACATGGGAGTCTCCGAGCCAAAAACCTTTGGATTAACTTCTTTTATCAAGTCGAGTTCCGGGCTATCCCAATAAGGGCCGTTAAAAACGCTGCTTTCCATACTATAATAAATATTTCCCGAAAAAGCAGCAGCACCGGTTTTTTGAAATGAGCCGTTAATGTATGCCGATTCGCTAAAAGCGAAAAGATTGTTGACGATAGTATTATTCATTAAATCAGGATATAATGAGCTCGTATTCAGAAATCTCAATGTCGCTTGCCCGAAATTATAAAAAGTATTATTAATAACTTCGCAATCCCTTGCAGAAGACAGAGCCAGGCCTCTGTAACCGCCCGAGATGATATTTGAGTGGAATTTCAGGTTTTTCACTTCGAATTCATCGCCTGGACAATAGAACTGTTCGCCTGTATCGCCTCCGAGTTCGAAGGCAACCCAAGGAGAAGCTGAAGCATTCAGGAACAAATTGCCTTGAATGGTAATATTTGAAGCGCCTCCTTTAATATGGCCTCCGGTCAGGCAGTTTTCAATCCGGTTTCTGTTAATTATTCCATTGCGGCAAACATTGAAATCAAATGCCGAGCAATTAGGAATATCCTTAAATACACAATTAGTTACCTCAAAGTTATCCACTCCGCCAAATTTAAAAGCACTGATAGCATTTGGATCCGTTACACCTGAGAATCTGCAGCTATCAACCCTGATATATCTGGATTGGGTTTCGCAACTTCCCCCGTTTTCCACATGGAAAAGCCTGCCTGGATATGCAGAATTAGCTTTAAAATCAAGGTTTTGAAACTTAATAAACTCGCATTTCGAAAACTGCCAGCCACCGGAAATGGTGATTTCATCATCCTGGTAACGGGTGATTGTAATCCACTCTTTCGAACTACCTTTCAATCCAACGACGAACTGGTAGCCGGTATATGAACCGGAATGAAGAAAAACAGTGTCGCCCTTACTTAAAACTGCAGAAACAGCCTGGATGTTTTTATATTCCATCCCGGGGCCGATGTGGATTCCAGCAAATGATTCATTAAATATAACATTAAAAATAAAATATAGTATTAGATTTTTCATTGATTATCACTAGTCTTTTCATTTTCGACACAAAATAATAATAT
>DAINRZ010000736.1:0-1723 GCA_036741575.1 Kapaibacterium sp. (SeqCode) | reverse complement strand
CTATGTATATGTCTTGGGCGGTAAGGGCAGCCACAAAGGGAAATACATTATTTCAAAAGACGGCGCTACCGACGGCAAAGACATTTGGGAAGCAAAAGACGCAGACGGAAGGTTGTTTATTCAGGATATAGTAAATGCAGCTGTTAAAATGAAACCTGAAGATAAACAATTGTTCACTTATCCCTGGAAAAATAAAGACGAAACAGAGGCCCGGAATAAATTTGCTTATATCAGGTATTTCGAGCCTTGGGACTGGATTATCGGCTCGAGCACCTACGAAGACGATTACTTTAAAAAATCGGAAATCGCCTCGACCATGGACCAGATGATTATTTATTCAGTAATCGGTTCGGCAATAGTGTTGGTACTGCTAATTATATTTGCAATGATATTCGGATCGAAGATTTCCAATCCAATTAAAAAAATGACCGAACTATCCATAAAGCTCCGCAAGGGAGATATCCAACAAAAACCGGATATTAAATCGAATGATGAAATCGGCCAACTGGCCGACGCTTTCGGAGGTGTAATCGAAACGCTGAACAACCTGATAGACGAGACCGGCATGCTGACAAAAGCAGCAGCCGACGGCAAACTCGACGTCAGGGGCGATTCAACCAAATTCGAGGGCGCTTACGGCGACATTGTTTCGGGTATTAACAAAACTCTCGATAATGTAATCGGGCCGCTCAATGTGGCCGCCGAATATGTGGACAGGATTTCCAAAGGGGATATTCCGCCTAAGATAGCAGAAGAATACAAAGGTGATTATAATGAGCTCAAGAACAATCTAAACCAGTGTATCGATTCAATACATCTCCTCGTCAGCGATACTCTAATGCTCGTCGAAGCATCCTCGCAGGGCAATCGCAACCTGAGGGCCGATGCATCTAAACACAGTATGGATTACAAGAAAATTATCGAAGGTTTCAATAACACACTCGATGGCATCACCAAGCCATTTAACGTATTGATCCAAGACCTGAACAGAGTATCGGCTGAAGCCCAAAACGGCAACCTTAGCTACCGGGCCGATATTTCGCTGCATTCAGGTGAATTCAGGGAAGTGATCAATGGTGTGAATGAGATTCTGGACAACCTTATCAAACCATTGAATGTTGCAGTAGAGTATATTGACAGGATTTCGAAAGGCGACATCCCCCCAAGAATAACGGATGATTACAAGGGTGATTTCAACGAAATCAAAAACAACCTGAACGTATTTATCGACGTCATGGAAGGATTGATAACAGAAGTCGATAAACTGATAAACGCAGTTTACAACGGCAAGCTCGATATCAGAGCAAACAGCAGCGGATTCGCCGGCGGCTGGGGCGAAATAGTCAACGGAATGAATAATGTAGCCGATAATTTCGTAAAACCTATCAACGTAACGGCAGAATATATCGACAGAATTTCTAAGGGAGATATTCCGCCTAAGTTAATGGATGATTACAAAGGCGATTTCAATGAAATTAAAAATAACCTGAATCAATGTATCGATGCTGTCAGCGCTCTTGTAAGCGATGCAGGCATGCTTGTGTCGGCAGCCCTTGCACAGGAATTTGAGAAACGTGCCGATGGGGCTAAACACCAGGGCGACTTTAAAAAAATCGTCGAGGGAGTTAACAAAACACTCGATGTTGTCGTCGATAAAATTTTCTGGTTCGAGCAGTTACTCGATGCAATCCCATCGCCAATTTCAGTAACCGATATGGATATG
>DAINRZ010000735.1:0-1724 GCA_036741575.1 Kapaibacterium sp. (SeqCode) | reverse complement strand
GGCCAAGTGTTTCGTAGCGGCCGGTACGGCGGTTGTAGATTGGCTGGATGAGTTCGTCCATCATAGTGCCGGCAAAGCGCTCCTGTGTCTCTAAATATTCCACAATCATAGAAGAACTCGTGCAGTAGGCAATGGTTTTGCTGCCGGGTTTCATGGCAATACTAAGCCGCAGGTCCACCTGCCCAGGCAGAGAATACTTTCGTCCTCCGATGTTAACGAAATAATCCACGTTGTAGCCAAAGAAGTACATCTCGCTGCCGTCGCCGGTAAATTGCGGGCTGCCTGCCTCCTGTCCCCCAAAATACTCAGTATTATTCAATACTATAACGTATTTGTTCATTGTCTGGGCTTTGTAAGAAATAAGCTCCGTTTCGGGATGCAGCGCCAGGCCTCCCACCCAATCGTAAGCATTACCATCAAGCGGTTCTTTGAATTCGTCGGATAGGATAATCCCCGTGGCATCGTTCATCGACCTGCGAACAAGGAATCCTGCCACAGTACCGTATATGTTCATCGTTGCCTCGTAAATCTCCGGGTATTGGTCGTCGAGCGGCTCACCGTGGAAATAAATTTCCCAGTAGATGCCGTTCTTGCCTGCATATAGGAAACTGCCGTCCGTCCAGAACCCTAAGGCGATAATTTCGTCAAAAGTTGTGGTCTCGGCGCCGTTAATGTTCAGCACATAGCGGTCGCCGCGCATACCCATAAAGGCGAACTTCTCCCCTCCCCAGGAACTGAACAGCCTGCCTGTGCGGTTCATAACTTTAAGTTTTTTATCGATCCAGTAAATTACCTCGTCGGCGCCGTCGTACCATGAATAAATAAGGTGCTCGGAATCGGGAGTGAAGAAAATCTCCCCTATTTCGGAAGCGTGCAAATCGATTACCGTATCGTTGCTTACCACCTTCCAATCGACGCTGGTTTGGCCGAAGCAGGCCCACCGGCGCCCGTCGTGCGAAAAAACAAGCTGCTTTATGTCCTTGAAAATGCCGTAATCCTTGCCGTCCACTGTCAGCCTGTACTGTTCGGAAAATGGCCGGGTGACGGCATACCAGTGCCCCGTTGTATCGATTCCATACTGCACTATTTCTTCGCCATTACCCAAAACGAGGTAATCCACACACTTATCGGCACGGGAAGCCAAACTGAAACCAAAGAACAGGAATATCAACAAAAGCAGTTTATTCAACATTTTATTCAAATTAGTTTAATAAAAATTTCAATTTAGTATTTCAAAACGAAAGAATCATTATGAAATTATTTTCACCTGCCTTTATTATTATTTATTATCTTTGTAAATGGCATTGCAAAGGGGTTCTTTGATTAAATATAAGGCTCTGAAATATGGTGTATAATCTATAAAAACGAATAAAATTTAAATTATATAAAATTTTCATCAGTAATATCAGGAGGAATCATGATTGAGAAAATAACAGAGTATCTGGGCGGCAGCGCCGACAGCCTGCTGAATTTCAGCAACCCCAAAATCCCGAAGGACAATATCCACACGCCTTCGCCGGATTTCGTCGACAAAGTGTATGCCCTAAGCGACAGGAACAACCGGGTATTGAACAACCTCGACTGGATTTTCAACACCGGCAGGCTGGCAGGCACCGGTTATATGTCCATATTGCCGGTTGACCAGGGAATAGAACATTCTGCCGGAGCAAGTTTCGCAAAAAATCCATTATACTTTGACCCCGAGGGTATTGTCCGCCTGGCTA
>DAINRZ010000734.1:0-1728 GCA_036741575.1 Kapaibacterium sp. (SeqCode) | reverse complement strand
TAAATTAATGTCGAAAATGAAAATGAAAATTAATAATTAATTGAAAATGAACTAATTATTAATTAAATTGTAATAATTAATATGTGAACTTTTGAAGTAGTTTATGAAAGCTATGAAAAATAAACTTATACTCCTGCTGATTGCCGCCTTTTTGTTCAGTATTGAAGCGTATCCGCAAACAAAGAACACAGTGAAACTGCCCGAGCCTAAGAAAAAAGGGTCTATATCGGTCGAAGAAGCCCTGCAAAACAGAAGGTCGAAGCGAAAATTCAAGCAGCGGCTTCTGACTATGGACGAAGTCTCACAATTGCTGTGGGCAGCTTATGGAGTAACAAAAGACGGGTTTTTTAAAACTACTCCTTCGGCAGGCTCGATGTACGGCCTCGAAGTTTATCTTGTAGCCGGAATGGTCAATGGCCTGCAGGCGGGTATATATAAATATAAGCCAAAATCGCATGAATTAGAACTTGTCAGGGAAGGGGATTTTCGCTACGAGCTGGCAGATGCTGCGCTGGCGCAGCTATTTGTTGAGAAAGCCCCAGCCACCGTTGTGATTGCGGCCGTTTACGAGAGGCTCGAGAATAAATATACAGAAAAAGGAATACCATATGCCCATCTCGAGGCCGGCCACGCAGGGCAGAACATTTATTTGCAGGCTACTGCCATGAACCTCGGCACATGTGCCGTTTCGAGTTTTGTGCCTGCCGACATCAAGAAACTAATAAATATGCCTATCAATGAAGAACCGGTCTATCTGTTCCCGGTAGGCGAGCCTGAATAGTATTACATCATGAACAGAATCGGTTACAGCGAACTCGACATAAAACTGCCCGCCGGCTACCACGAGAAAGAGCCTGAAAGAATTATATCCAGGAAGCTGAAAATTAACAAATTCAGGTACGAAATTGAAAGAAAAAGCCTCGATGCACGCAATAAAAAAGACATTCACTGGCAAATGAAGCTTAGGATTTTCTCGAAGGAATTGAAAAATAAGCTGATAGAACCGGAGCCTGAAATAAAAATTGAATACATTAAAAGAAACCGGAAAGTTGTCGTTGCCGGCAGCGGCCCTGCCGGATTCTTTGCTGCATATATCCTTGCCCTTGCCGGATTTCAGGTAACTCTGCTCGAACGTGGTGCCGTGGTGGGAGAAAGGTACGGCAGGCTTATGGAATTCGAGGGTGGGGGCCGGTTTTATCCCGATTCTAATTATGCTTTCGGCGAAGGCGGAGCCGGGACTTTTTCGGACGGCAAGCTTACTTCGAGAACCAAAACGATTTCGGCAGAAAAGAAATACATATTTAAAACTTATGTGAAGCATGGCGCTCCCGAAGAAATTCAATACCTTTCAAAGCCGCATATCGGCAGCGATAACCTTCGCAAAGTAGTTGAGAACCTCAGGCATACACTTGCCGGGCTTGGAGCCGATATCAGGTTCGGCGAGCAGGCAGTAGGCTTAAATATTAAGAACGGATATGTTAATTCAGTCATTACCTCTGATAATGAATATCTTTGCGACTATTTCGTGATTGCCCCCGGCCATTCGGCATACGATACTTACAGGATGCTGATGAATTCAGGCGTCGGTTTTACCGGAAAATCTTTTGCAATCGGCGCCAGGGTGGAACTGCCCCAGGAACTGGTGAATATCTCGCAGTGGGGGGCGCCGGCCATTACTGGCCTGAAAGCCGCCGATTTCAAGCTTACCTGGAATGGTGGAAGCGGCTA
>DAINRZ010000733.1:0-1739 GCA_036741575.1 Kapaibacterium sp. (SeqCode) | reverse complement strand
CTTTTTTGCTTAATGACGATTTATATTGAAAAAGAATAGTTTCTTTTTGAAAAAAATTATAAGAATTTCCGGTAATCAATTGATAATCATTCTCACTCCATTGCCATCCCGCTGCTGATTTCCATATAACCGTCCTTAATATTTACCATGAAATTACTAATCCTGATTTTTGATTCTGTGCCGCCGGAGCTTTTGCTGCCGGGCTTTGCAGGGACCGGCAGAGTAATTTTATCAAGGCCCGAAAGAGGTAGTTTCAGAGGCTTGATGATTTCGGCGGCTTCAAGTTCAATATTCTCGCTCCAAGGAATTTTCCATGCCAGGAAATCGACATAGAATTTAATTTTCAGCTTTATTTTGGCAGGCACCGGCACAAGAACAATATCCGTATCTCCTGCCTGAGTAACCCTAAACCTGATTATTTCATCTGCAGTTGCTTCGACGTCAGGCGAAGCGCCTGCCGGTATGCCGTAATATTTGGCAGAAAGGCTGATTGTACCCCTGCCGGCAGCCGAAATTCTTAGCTCAATGGTATCGCCGTTGCCGCCCAAAGCCAGTTGCTTTATATCTATATCTATATTGCCAGTATCAATATCGACAAAGTTTTCGATATCGAAACCAAGGATTGATGTTTTCTCGCTGATTACTTTCGGAGAATATGTGAACTTTACAATTATATCTCTGAGGCTTTTTTTTGCCTGCATTTCAAGCAATATGTTCAGGGCTTCAAGCCTTATTCTGATGCTCCATGCCGGCTTTAGCGGTTTCGTTTTAATCCAATTGGATATCAGCGCTTCGTTCAGTTTTATAAGGGGATCGCTATAATCGATAATTGACTGTGATTTATTAATGTCGGGCTGTTCGAATGTTTTGCACGCAGCCATAATAATTATCAGGCAAAAAATAATATGTGAATTTACTCTCACTTGCCACCTTTGACATCAATAAAGTTAAAAGTAACTAATAATTCTCCTTCCAGAAAAATAACCTCGTCAAGTTTAAGACTGAATGGAAAAGCAATGTCCGGCAGGGTAATCGCCGCTTTGACCAATCCATCGGCTTTGTGCTCTGTTCTTTTCACATTGACAGAATTATCGAAATTCAGTGGAATTTTTATACCTTTGAATTTGCTGCCGATTTCGCCGAGGTTCAGCAGTAGAAGATTTTGGATTGTCTCGCGCAGCCCAGAAAGCAGGAATCCTGTTTCGACTGCCGGCGAAATGTTGAATGGCTCGAGCGCCAGGTATATTTCATTATCCCGGCTTTTTATAATTGCCAGGCAATCCATTACCAGAAATACATCGATTCCGTATTCATGGTTCCATGCCCTCAGCTTAAGCGATATAATTCCATACCCGTTTCTCAATTCTATAAAAGCACTGTCTGTAACGAATGAATTATCCTCGTCGAGCCATCCTTCTGCGCCTATGTACTGCAAAGCGATTTTGTTAAGCGTGTTGCTGCCGATTCTCAGTACAATATCAGCATCGGCGGCAGGTTTTGAATTTGCTGCCCTTTTCAGCAGGGCAGCAGTTTCTCGTAATTTGATTTCAGCTATTCTTGCCTGCCTTGCTTTTTGATAGGCCCCGACGTCGAAATCCGCCCCTGCCGCTTTTTTAATTAGAGTGCACGAGCAGTTTGCCATTATAGCAAAAACAGAAACGAGAACCGGAAACCGTTTCAGCAGCAAAAACCAGATTATATTTATTATTGATTTTTTATCCAAAAATATAAAATTTAAT
>DAINRZ010000732.1:0-1783 GCA_036741575.1 Kapaibacterium sp. (SeqCode) | reverse complement strand
CACTGTCGACTATTAAGTGATTGTCAGCCAGATAAGCTTTGATTTCGGTAAGAGTAGTATTCTTTACTTTCATATTTAAAAGGCCACTTAATAAAACTGCTTTATTTAGTTTGTTTTTCAAAGCATTAACATGTTCCGTCGTTGGTTCGTGCGGAACAAATACTGCTCTTATTATCTTACCTTTCCCCGAAAGCTTTTCTATTGCCGGTATTATTATATCCTCATCTGGTTTCCATGTGCTGCCTGCAACGAGGATAAATTCGCCCTCGCCGAATAGCCCTTCCTGTAGAAGCATTTTCTCCTTACCCAGCCTGATATTCTCTATTATCCTGTCATACCGTGTATCCGAGAGAGTGTCTAATTTTGTGCTGACACCAAGGTCTCTGAAAAATTTTGTATGGCTTGGCCCAACGGTAAAAATCCCGGTAAAAAAGTTGTAATTCTTTTTTGAAAATGATTTCAATAAAAAGCTCTTCATCAGCTTGCCCGAGGGCTCAGTAGCACAGGCCAGAAACGACGGTATTTTTCTTAAATTTATTTGTTCTAAGTAGTTGCGCCATATTTCGTACCTGACAAAAATTACTATATCTGGTTTAGCAATATCAAGAAATTCATTTACATTTTTAAGAGTATCGAATGGTAAATAGGCCACAGCATCCGCATTGGGATAGTTCTTTTGATTTTCGTAACCCGAAGGTGAAAAAAAAGATACGATAACCTGAATACCTTTTATCCTGCTTTTTATTTTTTCAATAATTGGCTTAGCCTGCTCGAATTCACCCATAGAAGCAGCATGCACCCATATCCTTTTGTTTGGGCCCTTTTCAACCTTTTTCAATTGGCTTAGTGTTGCCGGAGCATCTTTCTCTCGGCGAGCTAATTTTTTATTGAACATCTTTGCAAAGAAAATCAGAATCCTTGCAAAGGGAATTGCAACGAGATTATAAAATCCAGATTTCATTTTGTTAATTGCCTTTAAATTCAGCTCTTCGTTTTTCGAGGAAAGCTTTTGTTCCCTCTTTAAAATCCTGTGTGCCACAGATATCGCCAAATTTCTTCGATTCGAATTCTAGCCCTTCTTTCAGCGGTAAAACATCAGA
Organism: Kapaibacterium sp. (SeqCode); assembly: GCA_036741575.1. GTDB lineage: Bacteria > Bacteroidota > Ignavibacteria > Kapaibacteriales > UBA2268 > DAINRZ01. The sequence goes on along the minus strand of DAINRZ010000732.1, from coordinate 683 downwards.
TGCCTGTACTGCTTCTACGGCTCCCGATACGGCAATCGGGCCTTTAGACAGTACGAGTTTGACAAACTCAAGCGTTTTGGGCATCAGTTCGGCCAGGGGCCATACTGCATTTACAAGGCCTATCCTATATACTTCGGCGACGTCGATAATATTGCCGGAAATAATTAATTCCATTGCCCTGGCTTTGCCTACAATTCGCGGCAGCCTTTGTGTGCCGCCATAACCGGGTATAATTCCGAGGTTTACCTCGGGCTGGCCCATTTTGGCATTCTCCGAAGCAAAGCGAATATGGCAGGCCATGGTAAGCTCGCAGCCGCCGCCAAGTGCAAATCCGTTTATAGCGGCAACGACAGGTATCCTGAGTTGCTCGAGCCTTGCCATTACTTTCGAGCCGTGCTCCGAAAATAATTTACCCGTCCGCTGCCCCGATTCGTGCAATTCCTTGATATCAGCACCTGCTGCAAAGGCTTTTTCGCCGCTGCCTGTCAGCACTAATGCCTTAATGGACTCATCCAGTTCTACTTTGATTATTGCATCGTCAAGTTCGTCGAACATCATACCGTTCAGGGCATTTAGTTTATCCGGCCTGTTTAGTGTTATAACCGCATAATTTTCAAATTTTTCAAATATTATCGTTGAATATTCCATTACCACTCCGTATAAATTTGTTTGAGATTTCAGAT
>DAINRZ010000731.1:0-1789 GCA_036741575.1 Kapaibacterium sp. (SeqCode) | reverse complement strand
CAATCTATTGGGCGATGATATTCTGGGTTCAGGATTTAATTTCGACCTCGAGATACGCCTGGGAGCAGGTGCATTCGTATGCGGCGAAGAAACAGCCCTGATACACTCGATAGAAGGCAGGCGGGGCCAGCCGCGGACAAGGCCGCCCTACCCTTCGGAGCGCGGTTTGTGGGGGCATCCTACATGCATCAATAACGTGGAGACCTGGGCTAATATCCCGGTAATATTCCTTTATGGTTCCAAATGGTTCAGCAGTATAGGCACCGAAAAGAGCAAGGGCACCAAAGTGTTTGCACTCGCAGGTAAAGTTGTAAATACAGGCCTTGTGGAAGTACCTATGGGGACTACACTGAGAGATGTAATCTTTAATATAGGAGGCGGCATACCTCATGGCAGGAAACTGAAAGCGGTGCAAACCGGCGGCCCATCGGGCGGATGTATTCCTGCACACCTTATTGACACACCAGTAGATTATGAATCGCTCAAATCTATCGGATCGATGATGGGTTCCGGCGGCATGATTGTATTAGACGAAACTGACTGTATGGTCAATACGGCTAAATACTTCCTGGAATTCACTCAGGACGAATCCTGCGGCAAATGCCTTCCCTGCCGCGAAGGTACGCTCAGAATGCTCGAAATATTAAACAGGATAACAGAAGGCCACGGCGAGATGGAAGACCTGGGCAAGCTCGAAAGGCTCGGCAATATGATTCGCAAAACATCTCTGTGCGGTTTGGGCCAATCGGCCCCAAATCCCGTGCTAAGCATGATTTATCACTACCGCGAAGAATTTGAAACCCATATACTCGAAAAGCGTTGCCCAACACAAAAGTGCACGAAGCTGATTACTTATAAAATTGTTCCCGATAAATGTACCGGCTGCACACTTTGCGCCAGGCGCTGCCCTGTTATGTGTATTCACGGCGACAGGAAAAAGCCCCACACTATTGTTCAGGAATACTGCGTTAAGTGCGGCGAATGCTATCATTCATGCAAATTCAATGCAATTGAAAAAATTTAATATGTCGGCTTAGAGAAAAGGAAAGAATAAATGAAATATATTAATGCGATAATTGACGAAATAAACGTATCGGTGCTGGAAGGCACAACGATAATGGAAGCAGCCGACAGTATTGGAGCCCATGTTCCGCGGCTGTGCTACCATCCATTTCTTTCGACGGAAGGCGCATGCAGGATATGCGTCGTCGAAGTCGAAGGGTACAACAATTACCTTCCTGCCTGCGCTACCAAACTGCGCGAGGGTATGGTTATCAAAACAAATTCACCCGAAATCAGGCAATGCCGCAGGGACCTTGTCGAACTGCTGCTCGACAACCACCCAAAAGAATGCCTGACTTGCGAAAGGGACGGCAATTGCGAATTGCAAAACCTGTCGTACAAACTCGGCGTTCGCGAAAGGCTCTACGAAGGAAGCCGCAAAATCCATCCGATAGAAAACTCCTCGGTCTCGGTCATTCGCAATGCAGAGAAATGTATTCTTTGCGGCAGGTGCGTGCGTGTGTGTTCGCAGATACAGGGAGTACACAACCTGAGCCAGATGTTCAGGGGTGTAAACACCGTTGTCACTCCGGCATTCGAAGCCAAAATGGATGACTCCGTCTGTGTTAAATGCGGCCAGTGCATTAACGTATGCCCTACGGCAGCATTCCTGGAACAGAACAATACCGAAGAAATTTGGAAAGCGCTGAATAATCCAAGGACATTTGTGGTTGTGCAGACTGCTCCTGCTATCAGGGCTGCTATAGGCGAAGGCTACGACCTGCCT
>DAINRZ010000730.1:0-1790 GCA_036741575.1 Kapaibacterium sp. (SeqCode) | reverse complement strand
TGTTTACCGGAATTTTACCGAAATCGCGTTTTTTCGGGCAAAAATGGCTAAATATATTGTTAGGCGAGGCTAAAATGGGTACTAATTATTGAATCGATAATACTGGCCTGCCGCTTTGCATTGTTTAGCTTTCAAATATTTGTAAAATAACATATATTGCTTTTTATTAAAACTATATATACAGGGAATGCCAATGAATGATGAAAACCAGTTTAGCTTAGACGATCAGGAATTAGTATCTGTACTCGATGAGATTAATTTGTGGTCGGCGCCATTTGCCCTGAAACTGCTGGACACAATAAAATACAGGAAGAATATTGTTGCCCTCGATATCGGCTTTGGGACGGGTTTCCCGCTAATCGAGCTTGCAATGAGGATGGGCAACACTTCTGCCATTTATGGAATAGACCCCTGGGAAGCTGCAGCCAAAAGGGCTTTGTTCAAAATACAGGCTTTTGGTATAAGTAATATTACACTTATTAGCGGCAAAGCAGAGAACATGCCTTTCGGAACTGATTATTTTGATTTGATTGTATCCAACAATGGAATAAACAATGCCGATGATATGCAGGCTGTATTTGCCGAATGTTTCAGGACAATGAAGCCTGGTGCTCAGTTTGTTTTTACGGTGAATCTGCATTTTACGATGATTGAATTCTATAGGATATTCGCAAAAGCACTCGCAGTCAATGGATTGAACGAAGAATCAGCAAAAATGCGGCAGCATATTAATTCCAAACGGAAATCCGTAGCGGAAATACTAAAAAAACTGAATTCTGCGGGTCTGACGGTTAATAATATATTTCATGATTGTTTCAGGTTCAGGTATTCCGACGGGACATCATTCTTAAATCACTATTTTATAAAGCTCGCATTTATGCCTGAGTGGAAGAAAATCATTCCCGAGGGAGAAAGAGATTTCATTTTCAGTTTATTGGAATCGGAGCTCAATTCAATATCAGACATGTATGGCAGCCTGTCGCTCTCAGTGCCTTTTGCCGTTTTCGATTGTGAAAAAAACATTTAATTAATATAAGCAATGAATTTAGAATCAGTAACAGATAAGGCTTATTTTTCAAGTATTTTGATTTCGACCCTTCGGTTGAGCTGCCTGTTTTCATCGGAGTTATTCAGAGCCACCGGGTGTTCGCTTCCGAATCCCTTCACGAGTAGGCGCTTTTTGTCGATACCGCCTTTGTATAAAAAAACAGCTACTTCTTTTGCCCTGTCGAGCGAGAGAGCTTTATTGCTTTTTCTGGGGCCAATATCGTCTGTATGGCCGCTGATTTCGATTTTGATTCCCGGATTTTCCTTCAGGATTTTAATAACCCTTTTTAATTCGGGAAAGGATGCTTCGAGCAAATCATATCTGCCGAATTCAAAGAAAATATTGTTAATCCTGACTACCTGGCCGACTTCCATTGGTACAAGCATCAAATCCCTGTTAATAATTTTATATATTGAATCGCTTTTGAGGTCGAGATTTTCATTAACTGCAATATAACCGTCGGCCTGAGCCATAAATCCGTAAATCTCGCCTGCAGGCAGTACGATACTATATTCGCCTGTAGATTTATTGGAGCGGGCCACCCCGGCTTCGCGCCCCAACGGAAGTATTTCGTAGATGATACCAGCATCAAGCGGACTGCCGGACTTTTTATCAAGAACTCTTCCTTTCACCAGTACAACCGCTTTTGGTTTCAATCCTTCGGGAATTTTAATCCTGAAAATATCTTCGGAACCATAGGAATTATTATCCGACACAAAATAAGCATATTCACCGGAAGCAG
>DAINRZ010000729.1:0-1792 GCA_036741575.1 Kapaibacterium sp. (SeqCode) | reverse complement strand
CAGTGTTCGTGTCTTTGTTGAAATTTGTGCTGCCGAAAGCGGAGCCGCTCAGGTTGTAATAAGAACCGGTGGCAGATTTTTTGAGCCTTATTGCCCTCACTTTGTAGTAATTACTTAAGAGAAATGGGTGTTCATCAGTAAAAACTGAGTCCTTAACAGGCTCTTCATTAATTTTCGTAAAAATCTGGCCCGAATATTCAGCCCTGTATATATTATAACCCAGGATTTCATCTTTAGAGTGTTCCCATTGTAAAACGGCTTTTCTATTATAATCTTTATCAATCGATGTTTCTATCTTCAGGTTAGCAGGCGGGGCAATAATATGCATCCTGAGCGTGGGGTCTCCAAAAAGAGCCACATGAGGCCCTTTCAATCCATGAATGCCTGTCGACAAATACAGAGTTTTGTTATTCTGGACAAGCATCGTTGAATATCCTATCGGTTCGCCGAGAGCCATGTGGTGCAGGTACCAAAAGGGTTTGCCTGTCCAGGCGCATGTTAATATGGAAGGATTGGAAGCAATAGATGCACGCAGCAGGTTGTTGCGGGAATCGTAATCTCCGTTGTAAGAGCCGAATAATGCAGTAAAAACGCCATGGTAGGGCAGTGAGTCGAACTCGGACGTATAAGCGGTATTATGGACTGAGATAAAGCTGCCCGAATTGCAGCCATAAGCCCAGATATAGCCCTTTTCTCTCAGGTCGTACCTGAAGCTGCCTTCGTCAATACTATCGGGGCCGACAAGCGCTGCAAAATTCATCCATGCGGTTGCTGCATAAGCTTCAGGTGAATACATACCGAAACCGTCGTCGATAAGCGCCCTTTGCCTTGCTGTAAATTCCTTATTCCTGTATTTGTGGTTTTTGTCGAGGTATCGCCTTATCAGTTCTGTTTCACCGACTTCAAAATCGGGAAGGTTATACATATCTATCCTGCCCGTTTGGAGCCTGGAAAGTCCCGGAATAGCCACCTGGTCGAATTTACCGTCGTTTGCCACATTAATATTCTCATTCCTTTTAACACTGTCGTTATTAACTGAATAATCTGTCCATTCGCCATCTATTACCGAATAATAAGCATCAGCTGCCCATGCTCCGCTATGGTCCCAACTGTGCCCGTCTATAGCCCAGGCACCGGAATAGGGCACGGCAATCCTTCCCAGTAAGATAAGGCTTTTCAGTAACAGGCTGTCCCTGCGAAATTCTTCGACAATAATACTTTTAGTATATTTTACCGCTTCGGGGCTGAAATTTTCAGTTCGCGGAGCAGGCCTTGTTATTACTATCCATCCTTCTCCTTCGAGGTCGCGAATAAACCTGTTGATTTCGAATTGTAAAGGCTCGATAATTGTGCTGTCGATAAGAACTAATACTTTACCCCTGAATTCTGCCGGGGGCAGACCTATCCCTGCATAAACATACCCAAATCCGTCGTAATCGTTTGTCCATTTTTCCACAGAATATTCATATCCTATGCCTAAAGTGATGTTTTTATCGGTAAATGTCGTTTCTTCGGGCTGTAAAGTATCGGGAATAGTCCATTTTTCCTCGCCTTTTAGCTTTTTCCTAACAAGGTATTTAATTGCATTGGTGTCTGCTGGCCAATCCAGCCTGACGGAGGGATTAACCGTTTCATTAACGGTAACCTTTATGAGTACAGCCCTGTTGCTTGTGTCCGAGGATTTAACAAAAAAACTGCCAGCAATAAAAGTCAATAACACGACAAGTAACAATGCCGTCATATATAAACCAAAAATTGATAAATCGCTATTAAATAATGTTGACGATAATCA
>DAINRZ010000728.1:0-1793 GCA_036741575.1 Kapaibacterium sp. (SeqCode) | reverse complement strand
GTTTTTTTTATCGTCTTTATCGGGTTGGGATTTGCTTCATTAGCAGCATATTTTATCATCAGGTATGTATTGTGGCGTAAAGTTGCCTTTGTAGCAGCGCTTGGCTTTTTCGGGCTTTCGCTCGTAAGTGTATATTTTGCAAACGATAAATACTCACATGAAAATTCGGGAGATACTGCCATAGTATTTACTCCTCGTATCGATATCAGGCATTCTCCCGAGGAAAACGGAAAGGTTTACCTGACGCTGCACGAAGGGACTAAAGTTTATATTGAAGACGAAGAGAACGGCTGGTACAAAATCCGCCTTGCCGACGGGCGCATCGGGTGGATAAAAGAGAAAGAAGTGAGAGTTATATAACCCTCATTATCGAAACCCTGGTCTCGCCGAATACTTTTTCTTTTAATAATTCAATTCCTGCGGGCAGCAGCAGGCTTTGCAGGCTGCTTTGCTCGGAGACAATTATTCCCTCTTGCGATAAGATACTATTTGCGGCGAGCAATTCGATTATCCTGTTATTGATTCCCTGCTGGTATGGCGGATCGAGAAATGCCAGGCCAAAAGGGGCGAGGCCATTAGCATTGATTATTGAAGTTACAGCTTTAGCAGCATCGGCATTAATTACTTGAAAGTCATTTTTTGTAAGGCCCAGAGTATCGGCGTTCTGCGAAATTGTAGCAGAAGTTCTTCTGTTTTTCTCTACAAATACACACGTTTCGGCGCCCCTGCTTAATGCTTCGAAGCCCAGGGCGCCAGTACCTGCAAATAGATCAAGAACTTTAATTCCTTCAAAATCAAGGAGATTTTCGAGGATATTAAAAACAGATTCCCTTGCCATGTCTGTCGTTGGCCTCACTCCGTCGGGAGCTTTGCCTGTAAGGCGCCTGCCTCTGTATTTTCCGCCGATTATTCTCATCAGTAGAATTTAAGGCGTTCGTGCCAAGGCGGCAGTACACCGCCAATACATGAAGGGTAGATATGGTATGTCTTGCGGCAATATTCCTGTTCCCTGTCGTCGAGCATGGTGCCGAACATACGGAAAGCATTCAGGCGGCCGGTTTTCGATACCATAATTGAAAGCATCCCATCGGCTCTTTCAAACATCGACTTTGTCAATCCCGGCCCGAATAAATAGGCTGAGTCGATATTCTCTACATAATCAGTCATAAGTATGTCGAACTCTTTTTCGCAAATCCCGGCTATGTCGAATTCATCATTATATTTTTGTAAATTGTAATACGCTGGCTTGGTATTTTGAATTACGCTTACATCGACAAATTTATCCTGTACGCAGAAAAATGCTACGGTAGATTCCTTTTCTTCGGGATAATTATATAAAAAAGCAGAATGGGCGTTCAACTGTGAAATCTCCATTCTGATAACTGGCGCTTTTATAGCGCCGAGCAGCTTTTTTGCATTTGAATAAATGATGTTCGGAATAATAACAGCCATCAGCATTTTGCTGCCGTTAATGCGCGGAGCAAGAGGCACTACGTTGAATGTATAGTCTTCGTTAGTGTATTGCGGATATGCCTGCTTAACTTCAATATTAATAAGCTTACCTACATCGTCCTTCGAAAGCCCGTCTTTACCGGGTATTTGCGATACCAGGACGTTTTCGGGCGGAAGAGTGACGTAGATGCCCGAAACAATGTTTCCAATATCTATTAAAATTTCTTCGAGTTCTTGAGTCCCTTTTTTAGAATGTGAATCATTAGGGTTGGCTAAGTCGATACCATTTGCTGTGGAATTGATGTAAACCAATTGCAATCCAGTTTTCGAAGGCTCTAAAA
>DAINRZ010000727.1:0-1793 GCA_036741575.1 Kapaibacterium sp. (SeqCode) | reverse complement strand
TCGTCATAGGGATAGTTGCGCTTATTTGCAGCTTGAATGCACAAAACCAAATAGACCCGCCAAAGCTTGCCGACTACACAAATACTGCCGTTTTCGACCGCAGCTTCGGCCTGTCACATTTTATTAAAGGATGGAACTGGGGAGAGTCTTATGGCAGGAGGCTCGACGACGCTTTGAGTATTAACTATAACCACAGAGGTTTTTGGCGTACTTCATTCGGGAGCGAAAGCAACAGCACACAGCAAACACTGACAAGTTCGGATTTTTACGGGCCCAACCAAAGGCTGTTAGTTCAATTGCCACAGAATCTGGTGGGTTTCTACGGCGCCAATGCCACTTTCAATGCCCAGGCAGTAACTTTCTTCCCGGTTATCGATGTCGATTCCACAAATAATTTTCAGCCAAGGGCAAACGATAACTCTGGCTCTGTTTTTGGATTTTTTACAAAAAATAAAATCAGGACAGAAAGCAATCCGGCATCCGGTAACTATCATTTTGCACTGCTCGATAAAGACAGCGTAACATCGGAGCCAATAACTGTGCTCGATAATGCATGGGGTGGAAATTAACTCCATTAAACACTTTCCAAAACAAGTATTTAATTATTTTTCATTAATAAATGCTTATTTTGGGGAGTGTATTCCCCTGTAATTTGTAATATTATTTTTAATTATTACTGGAGGGTCAGATGCTTAAAAAATTAGTAGTTTTCCTTGTAATAGCCGCTGCGCTGTGGCAGGCGGCAGTGGCGCAGGGCCAGGATAGCGATATAGTGTGGACAAAATGGACACATAATATTGCCAGGCTGCAATTCTCGAATGACGACAGCAAAATTCTAACCGTAGGAAGCGGAGGCATTATTATCTTCGACACACAAACCGGTGAGCAGATAAAGCAGTTGCCGGGTAAGGGAACTTATAATGAAGATGGTACGATGATTATTGCTCTTAGAGAAATGTTTGTTGATGTTTACAATGCTGAAACTTATCAGCTAATTAAATCTATACCTCTTGCTATTTCGGGTGTTTATACCGTTTTATTATCGCCTGACGGAAATTTATTAATTGCATCAGGATTGAAATTCGTTCAATTTATTGATTTTCATACCGGTAACATAATTCATTCCATGAATAAATTCGGAGATGAAAAAAGAGATGTTGAAATTACAGCAGATTTAATTACTAAAGATAGTAAATACTATATAATTGCTTTATGGGATCCTGTCAAAGGAAGCTATGGTTCTATGATGTTCATTAATACCAGTACTTATCAAATGGACTATAAGTATAATAAGAGAGTTGGAAGTGGATTGACTATCAGTAATGACGGACAGTTTGTTGCCTTCAATAGTATTGATGAGCCTAACATTGCCGTCACTATCATGAACACCCAGACTAAAGAGATTGTCGGCCATATACCCGGCAATGCTACAAACGTTTGTGGATTAAGTTTTTCCCCAAATGGAGAGTATATTGCTATATCATGGTTAGATAAACTTAATATTGAAATTTTCGACGTGAATACATTTAAATTATTAAAATCCTTAAAACTAATTTTAAACGAAAATTCTTGTTGCTTTCCGGCAATGGCAATAGATAAAAAAGGACTTTATCTAACAGGTGGAGGTGGGCCAGGGCTAGTACTATTTAATTTTTCTCCTTTGAATATTCCAATTGAAGAAGAAATAATACAAACCCTTTACCCCAACCCAACAAACAATTCTGTTAATTTATCTTTCGAATTAACAATACCTGCCAATCTGGAATTCAATCTGTATGATTTATCCGGCGCCT
>DAINRZ010000726.1:0-1802 GCA_036741575.1 Kapaibacterium sp. (SeqCode) | reverse complement strand
GATACAGGGTTGCAGTCTGCGAACAGCTCGAAGACCCAAAGTTTGCAAAAGGTATCGTCAAACGAGATGTTATTGAAGTCGTTACACCAGGCGCTGCCCTTTACGAAAAATTACTCGAAAATAAGAAAAACAATTTTATTGCTTCCGTTGTACTGGCTCCGGCCTTCAAAGGCAGGGTCAATGCCGGTATTGCGTTTGCAGATATATCCACCGGGGAGTTTTTTGTCGCCGAATCAGATTCGGCAGATATTGTTAGGACACTCGAAACTATAAATCCTTCGGAAATTCTGGTTAACAAACAACAGAAACTCGAAATTTCCGGACTGCTGAAAAAAATGTCTTATGAAATTCCTGTGGCACGGCTCGAAGACTGGATTTTCGACATTGAATTCGGCAGGGAAGCAATACTGGGGCATTTTGGTACAAAATCGCTTAAAGGTTACGGCATAGAAGACCTTACCATCGGTATGGCTGCCGCGGGAGCTATTCTCTATTATATTAACGAAACGCAAAAAACACAACTTTCTCATATCAGGAAGATCTCGGCATATAATACTTCCGACTATATGTTCCTGGATTATGCCACACGGCGCAATCTGGAAATCACTTTTTCGAACAGCGGCAATGCAAAAGAAGGAAGCCTGATTGGAATTCTCGACAAGACTTGCACACCAATGGGCGGACGCAACCTTAAAAAGTGGATAGCACAGCCGCTCACAAACCTCGAAAAAATCAATCAGAGGCTGCAGGCCGTTAAAGCCATGGCCGGCAATACAAGCGGAAGGGCAGCGCTAAGGCTTGTCCTTAGCGGTTTCGGCGATCTGGAAAGGCTCATCCAGAAGGTATGCACAGGGCGCGCCAATCCGCGCGATATTGTTTACCTGAAAAACAGCCTCTCACTGGCCCCGGATTTAGTGAAGAATTTAGAACCCTATAACCTGCCGGCTCTAAGCAGGATTGCATCCAAAATCAATCCGTTACCGGATATTATTAGCCTGATAGATTCCGCATTGCTCGACGACCCCTCAACTGCCCTCGGCTCGGGAAACGCTTTCAGAAAAGGTTTCTCGCCCGAACTGGACGAATATACATACGCCAAAGCTTCGGGCAAAAAAATGCTCGAAGAAATGCAGGAATCCGAAAGGCAAAAAACAGGCATAAGCTCGCTGAAAATCAGTTATAATAATGTTTTCGGGTATTATATAGAAGTAACCAACATTCACAAAAATAAAGTGCCCGATTATTATAACCGCAAGCAGACCCTGAGCAACGCCGAGAGGTACACTACTCCGGAACTCAAGGATTTCGAAAGCAAAATACTCAATGCCGAGGAGAAGATTTCCGAAATCGAGCAGCAGCTTTTTGCACAACTGCGAGCCAAAGTAGCCGAGTTTACAGTGCAAATCCAGGAAAATGCCGCTCTTATTGCTATGGTTGACTGCCTGCAAAGCTATGCCGAAGCATCGGCGTTATATAATTACACAGAGCCGCTGATTGATAATTCGAGTATTCTCGAAATCAGCGGCGGCAGGCACCCTGTTGTAGAAAGGCTGTTGCCTGCAGGCGAAAAATATACACCGAATTCTACTCTGCTGAGTCCGGACGGCGAGCAGATACATATAATAACAGGGCCTAATATGTCCGGTAAGTCTTGCTACCTGCGGCAAACTGCGTTAATTGTCCTGATGGGCCAGATTGGCTGCTTTGTTCCAGCCAAATCAGCCCACTACGGAATTGTGGACAGGATATTCACGAGGGTGGGCGCACAGGACAATATTACAGCCGGCGAAAGTACATTCCTT
>DAINRZ010000725.1:0-1808 GCA_036741575.1 Kapaibacterium sp. (SeqCode) | reverse complement strand
CAGATTGTCTGAGTTAATTGCAACACCCTGTTTCATCGATCTCTTCTTATATTCCTCCGGGATTTCAATGTTTTTCCACGAAGCGCCCCCGTCGCTCGTATATTCCAGTCCGTATTTCAAGTATTTGTAATAGGAAATTACCTTAAACCCGTATTCCTTATCATACATATAGTAACTTTGCAAAGTATTTCTTACCGTTTCAAACTTTTTCCAGGTTTTCATAGTATCGTGTGAAATTGAAACCAATCCCGAATCGTGGCAAACTACGGCAAATCCAGGGTCAGGCATATCAATCGAAATACCTGCTTCAGGAAGGGTTGCTATTCCATTTACTCTCACTATCGAATCATTATATACATCCTGCCATGTGTCGCCTCCATCGCTTGTAAACCTTACCAGAGTACAGCAAGTGTTGAGAATAGAGGCAGATAGGCTTATACAGTTTATGGAGTCGGAGCATACTAATGAATTCATATAGTACCAGCTTGTATTAACAGAATCTGCCTTTACCCAAGCTCCCTCCGGCTGCGCTTTCAAAGCCTGGCAGCAGACTATTAAAATAGCCGCTGCCAGAAACATAAACCTAATTTTTTTCATTTTAATTTGTAATTATTATTTTATATACTTTCTTGCTTGCTATGCCTGCTGCCTCGATGAAATATACACCTGTACCAAGATTATCGGCAAAAACTGAGAATTCGTCGATAAACCCTTTTGATTTCTGGGTATGGAATAACACTTGCCCCTCGATGCCGTAGAGAATAATACCGGATAATTCATTATCGAAATCAAGTTTTTCACCATAAGACTTACGTAATTTTTGAATTAAAATACTTTTAATTTCACTTCCTTTTGAAATTACGATATTTTCTGCGTTTTCAAATTCATCGTCAGATAAACGCGGTAATGGACCTGGCGGATATGTGACGTCAATATCGGGAGCAGTATTTGGGTTATTATCAACCCATATCGGCCAATCATTGCAGGTGAAAACGCAGGTATTATAACATGCATTAATCTGTACTTGCGGTTCTCCGATTTTTATCATATTATCTAAAATAATTTTTCCATTATTTTCCACATAAGTTGCGCTATATTCAATCATGCAGCATACAATTCCTTCGCAGGGAATAAATGCTGTTGAGTACTGTGATGGAGATACTTCCTGCCGGTAACAAGATTTTGAAAATACTTTGATGTTTGTATATGTACCAGGAGCTGTAATATTATAGTCTGCTCCCAACCTGAAACAAGCTCTTAGAATAGTTTCTTTTATTTTATCATTATAACAGTCGCAATTTGTAATTGTATAATCCTCAATCATAACTTCTCGAGAAATCACCGTACCAAATAGATCTTTCACGACACGATGTGAAAATTTAACCTCGATTATGCAGTAATTCTGCTGGCCAGGGCAGGGCAGCATCCCAATAGTCATACGTGAATGAATAAATCCTCCTATTAAGGTATCCGGGCAAGGCCCTTCTTCAGCAAAAATGATATTGAAGGATTGAATGAATATAGCAAGTGCAAATAATAACTTTTTCATAATATCACCTAAAAAAAATATTAAAGTTTACGAATTAATTAACTTAGGGAGTGCTTTTAACCACCACCCCAAAAAGCGCCTGTTATTGGCTGCCTGTTATACCGTAAACTACTTATGTGCACTTTGCCCATGCCGTTTATATTAATGCTTGTAAAACTTACCTCCATTATTATATTTGTACGATGACAAAAGCACATAATGTACTTAGTTGACCGTGAAAAAGTAAGTTTTGAAATAATTATAAATTAGAGATTAAAAA
>DAINRZ010000724.1:0-1814 GCA_036741575.1 Kapaibacterium sp. (SeqCode) | reverse complement strand
AAACATTCATATATATTTCAGGATTTGGAATGGATTGTGGAAATCCCGGATTCCGTTTTAGAGTTTTACTCTGGTACCTTCGATAATGACTACTATAAGCTGACTGATTTATATGGCCCTGTGCCAAATGCCTTGGACGGCGATCCGAGGGTGTTCATCCTTGTAATCAATCCCGAATGGTGGTCGGGTTATTTCGACCCCATCCAGCAAATGCCAGATACAATGACAATGAGGCTTTGGGGAGTGCATAGTTCCGAGCGGGAAATACTATATATTTCAGCCAGAAGTTTCAATAAAGGTTCAGTTTCTATCATTGCACATGAATTTGGCCACATGCTTCAATGGGGAAACGACCACGACCAGCAAGCCACAGGCAATACTATTAAGTACTGGGAAGATATCTGGATTGACGAAGGTTTTTCTACTTTTGCCGCTATGTACCTGACGGAAGGTGTCAGCTCAAATGATGTTTATAATTCGAAACCTTTTTTTAGGTCGAATACCGACCTTTCTCTAATCCATTTCGAAAGCGCCGATAACTACAGTTCGTCGCTTCTTTTCATGCTCTATATGTACGAGCATTTCGGCGGCGATAATTATATCCGTACATTAATAAGCAATAAGCTTAACGGTATAGCAGGAATTGAGTCAACTATGGAAATACTTGGCTATAGCAATAAATTCGACGAAATATTCCGGAACTGGACGATTGCCAATTACATCGATAATAAGAATGCCGGAAACGGAGAGTTCTACTACAAGCATTACAATTTCTTTCCGTGTAAACACAGGCAGGTATTCAAGAAGTCGCAAATCAGCTATTCCGACAGCCTGAAGGCATATTCCAGCCATTATTTCAGGTTTGGCGCAGTTACCGACTCGCTGCTCAGAGTGTCTGTATTCAGCAATAATGGCTCATTGTTCAAAGTAGCTGTCATTCTGACAGATACCAACGGAATCATTCCTCCGTCGGTTAAATATCTAAATGCAGGCGATGAAATTACTTCCTTTGTTGTAATCGATAAAAAGGCAGAGCCATACGACGAGCTAGCAGTAGCTGTGATGAATACGGACAGGGAATTGAGTATAGGGAAGTATTCGGATTACACCCTGAATATTGAAAAGTATGAGTATCCGAGCCATGTTGTTAGTCAGACCGAAAGCGAATTACTAGTTGATATGTCTGATGGTATTATGACTATCGATTTGCGGAATATACCTTCCGGCTGGATTATAGGCGATGTGTTCGACATTAATGGCAATAACATTGCTTCCTTTAAAGCGAATTCTCCAAATAACAGGATAGATATGAACGGCTTTTCACCCGGACTTTATATTCTTAGAATAAAATCGGGCAATACGGTATTATTCAGGAAAATCAATAATTTCTGATTTCCTATTGCTTTGTGTCACAATAAATATCAACAAATTGATTAAATTGCCGTCTAATTCATTTTGAATTACTAAAAGAACGCTATGACATATAGATATTTATTATTTACAACTATATTGATTTTAATAACTGGTGCTTTGCCGGCAAAATCGCAAATAGATTTCAACGAAGAATCCCAGAATAGAATTTTCTTTGATGCAGTGTGCTTCAGGAGCGATACTGGCACAGGCGGCAGGATGGATGTCTTTATCCTTATTCCATACAGCTCTCTGAGGTTTCTCAAGAATGAAAACGGATTTGTTGCTTCGTACGAAGTTACAATAAAAGTAGCCGATTCGACTGGCCGAAAGATAACGGATAAGAATTTTGGCCGAAGTATCAAGGCAGGCGCCAATGCCGAAACACAGGGCAGCAACGGGGA
>DAINRZ010000723.1:0-1822 GCA_036741575.1 Kapaibacterium sp. (SeqCode) | reverse complement strand
GCCAGGACATAGCAACCGAACACTTCGATTACAAGCCCTTCGGTGACACCCTGAACGCCGAGGGTGAATCCCGTATAGGTTACGCCGCCCAGGAGCGGGACGAAGAAAGCCGCTACTTTGCTATGGGAGCGAGGCAGTACGACCCGTTATCCGGCAGGTTTTTATCAGTCGATCCCTTGTATGAATCCTTCCCCGACAAAACACCCTACCATTACTGCAACAATAATCCCATCAGCTTTAAAGACCCAAGTGGGCTTTCACCAGAGGGAGAGAAAGGGAAAGAGGATGAGGTGCAGGCTGTCGTTTACCCGGAGGAGGCATATATTGTTGATAATAGCATAAATGATTACGCCGAAGAAGCCAGGCAGGAATTTAAAATGTGGAGTAGTGCAGTTGCCGACAAATTCTTTGATGATATGCGCAGATTATTTCCATATGATTGGGGCATAGGCGGCGGCGGCGGGGGAGGGGGCGGCGGTGGTATTAATGGACTAGCTTCATATGTTACTAGCCCTGATGGTGCATTAAGAGTAGTTTTTGGTTTTGGCACACAATACAGATATGGTGATGTTTTCGGAGTGAATGCAACTGGTGAATTCTCAGAAGAAAAAATTGCTAAATACCTATATGATAATCCTAGATGTGGCTTTTCATTGACATTGGAAGGTGTTAGTAAATGTATAGATTATATCTTTAATAGTATTTTAGATAACTTTAGAGCTATGTATAGTACTGGCGAAGGTTTCGAAATTATTTCTGGTTTAAGAAAAACAGGTGTCCATTTTAACCTTTTGTATTCATCGAGTGAATTAACTGAAATGTGGAATGGCTACTATTGCGCTGATTTTAAGTCAATTCTTGGTGTCGAAAGTTCAGATAAAATAGTAGGTGAAAAGTATTTTTGGTGGGATTATAAAAACCAGGAAGAAGAAGATAGAAAGTCAAAGGGAAAGGGTTATTACAATATATGCGATTATGTACATAAAGACCCCTTTTCTGGCAACCAAGTTTACTTGGCTTTTGACAATTTCTTCGATACAAAGCTAGACCCATTATACGTATTATCTCATGAGTTGAGGCATAAATGGGATAATTTATATTACAGGCCTTTTTCTATGACTTATAATCCTGAAGAAAGAGCATATTTCACAGCAGAATATATTTATAACAAATTGAAAAAAAGGTAATTAAATGAGAAACAACATAAAATACATACTAATAGTATTACTAACTTCATTTTTATCAAGTTCCTGTAATACATTTAGTAATAATGTCGAAAGTTTTACAAGAAAACTTATTGATAATCCCAGTAGAATAGATGAATTAGTTAAGGACACAAATTTCGTATTTATCAAAATCTGGGAATCAATTCCAATATGGAAAATTGATCGATTGAAAACTATTTTATCTGATTATAAAAGCAATAAATATTCGCTTAGAGATTATAATGTCATAATTTATCATGATATTAAATGGATATCTTATTTTTTCAATGTACCTGATTCGGATAGAGTAATTCATATACTATTTAAGCTATATGAAGATGATTATACAAAATCGTGGAAGATTGCAAAATTTGACTTTGAAATAAATTCTTATCCTAAATAAATGATAAACTAAAAGGAAACAGATACAAAGCAGAGCAAAAATAATTATTTTTGAAATTTAAGTGTGAAATCTTAATTTAAATATAAACGAAAACACAGGAAACTCATTATAATAGGAGGATTTACGAATCCTTAGAGCAACTACTACCTGCTGGGCGCAGGCGGCGAGCAGCTTGCCGTTTACAAGGGCGTGCAGGCGGCCCACGAGGACAGTT
>DAINRZ010000722.1:0-1828 GCA_036741575.1 Kapaibacterium sp. (SeqCode) | reverse complement strand
TTTGTGGCCGAGGTATCATAACCTTGTATGGTAGGTATTATTATCGATTTGCCGCTGCCTGCCATTTGCCTGATAATATATATAAGAGTAAGGCCCTCGCATATCCTGCCGCCTACTTTTATTGATTTTTCTTCGGTTGTCTTATTGTTTATTGATTTCCTGAACATAATCTCCGGATAGGACATGTCGGTTATAAAGAGTTCCTTGTTACCTGAATCATGGATTATTCTTGCTTCGAGTTTATGGCTGAATTTAAGCGATTTGTCTATCCATGAATCATAGACTATATTGGCTTTCAGGAAAGGTATATTATTATGTGTTTTCAGCGTTGCCCTGACATGGTATGCCTCTCTGCCTTTTAAAGTCTCGGCACCGATGGCAGCCAGTTTTACCTCGCCTATGGATATCCCCATAAAAGATACTTCGTAAACCAGTTCTTCATTTGCCGAGAATAATCCTTCGGCGCTTTCCGCAGAGGCAGAAACGATAAGTAACAATAAAAACAATATTATCAAGTTCTTTTTCATTTTTAATCAGCCATAAAACGAATTGGAGAAAGCTATATTTTTCATTATTATTGTAGTTTACAATTTGGAATAAGGCTTACTTGAAGATAGTATGAATGAAGATTACAAAATTCTGATTGTCGAGGATCACGAAAATACTGCAAAGTATTTCTCTAAACTATTGACAAGCTCTGGTTTTTATGCCGATTATGTCAATTCGGCGGATGAGGCTTTAAAATCCCTGAAAAGGACTAAGTATGATATCGTATTAACTGACTGGCTTATGCCGGTAATGGACGGAATAGAGCTGATAAGCAAGATCAGAGAGAAAATTAATCCGGTTCCTTTGATTATCATGATTACGGCCCGCCAGTCCGAAAAAGCAAAAGAAACTGCCTTGTTTTCTGGTGCTGATGAATACCTTACTAAACCCGTTAATTCATCACAGCTTCACAACACAGTCTCCTCGCTTTTAGAGCGTATTAGCAAGAAGGTTGTGACAAATGAAGAGATCTTGTCGCTATCGGACGCCATCGAGCCAAGGCTGCAAAGGCTACCACCTTATGTGGCCGTTGCTATTGCCTCGAGTACCGGAGGCCCACCGACGTTAATCGAAGTGCTGAAGTGTATGCAAATCGGCTTCAGGGGAGTCATTTTTATTGTGCAGCACGGCCCTGCCTGGATGCTCGACGTTTTTCCCGACAGAATCAGGGAGCAGACGGGGCATAATTCTTATGTTGCAGCCCACGGAATCCAAGCTCAGATGGGATGTATCTACCTTGCCCCAGGCGAAATACACATGGTCTTAAATCCAGATACATACAAAATAGAGCTTTTTGACGGCCCAAAAGAAAACTATGTAATCCCAGCAGCAGACCCACTTTTCAGGAGTGTGGCCAAGGCTTTCGGCAAGTATTCTGTTGGTGTTGTTCTAACAGGCCTGGGAATTGACGGCACTCTTGGGGCTGCCTCGATAGCTGCGGGCGGGGGCAAGGTGATAGTACAGGACCCTGCTACTGCCGTTGCTCCTTCGATGCCGAGATCTGTCATTAAATCTAATATCCAGATGCTCGTTGCTGATAAAAACGAAATTGGCAATTTGATTTCTTCTACTTTATTCCAGCTTTCCGCCACTTTAAAAAAGAATGCAGGCAGATTAGAATAGGCATACTATGTGGTTTATTATGCCCTGCCAATCCACATACACTGACTTATTTTATGAGAATATAATAATTAGCCCCGCCTAACATATTATTTAGCCATTTTTGCCCGAAAAAACGCGATTTCGGTAAAATTCCGGTAAACTTTTTCCCGGATTGGTT
>DAINRZ010000721.1:0-1836 GCA_036741575.1 Kapaibacterium sp. (SeqCode) | reverse complement strand
TCTTTTCATCCTTCAATCCTAAAATCCTGTAAATCATGGTTCAGACAATTTTTTCTGTGAGACGCACGCCGTGCGTCACTACAATATGCAAATATAACATATATCATATAACGAATAACAAAATATATTATTATAATATTTTATATATTACAAATATAACAAATAATAATTGCAATTCCAAATTTTAATAAAATTATATTTGGTATTTTTAATATTTGTAACCGGAGTGGGGGGCGGTAATAACCTTCGGAAGGATGTATTTCGAATCAAAACCAGGGTTAACCCTGGTGTTGATAACATTACTTGCATATTCATCCGATGACTCCAAGTCATCGGATGAATGCCAATTACCCCAGCACCTTCACCACCTTCATTGTTTCTAAGCTCACCGTTATTATTTTGCCGATGAGGCGGACAATATAATCGGGTTCGTCGGGGCGGTTGGGGTCGTTGACTATGCCGCTGCGCTTATCGGTTTTCACCTGGTACTGGTCTATTATCCAGTCGAGTGCGGAGCGGTTGCCAAGCTTGTATTCAAATGCCTCGCGGGGTATTCCCGCCAGGGTAAGGAAGTCGTTGTAAATAATCATGGTTTTATCTTTGCTCAGGCGCATTTTCTCTACGCGCCAGTCGAGCTGCTTGCCGGGCGCTTCTATTTTCTGCAGGTAGTATTCGGGCTGGCTTTCGTAGCCCACGTGCAACTCTGCCAGCTTTTTCCCTGCTTCGGCGAAGAGCCGGAAGTCTTCGTAGAAAGGTATGCGCGGCAGCTCGCGCCGCAGGTTGGCGGCGTACTTTGTGCGGTAGTCCGGCTTGTGCAGAGCGCCGTATATGTAATAGAATATATCCCATTTGGTAATAGCGGCATCCCCGTAGCGGCTTCGGAACTGCTCCAGCGCCCAGTCCGTTATGTTTTCGCGCCTGCCCGTGCCGTCCTCGTTGTAAGTGTAGAAGGGGAAGCATTGGGTATTACCGGCAATTTGAATATCAACGATCTTGTCTGACATAAGGCAATAAAAAGGTGCTTTCCATCCAATTCCGGTTAATGAAATCACTAAATTCTCATTTTCGGTATCGGGAGTAGGGAAGATTTTGTGTTGCTGATATCTTCTCTCAACTAAATTTTTATTAAAATATAAATAATTAGAATAAAAAGGCCTATAAATAGAATATCTGATATATGATTTATTAAAATCAAATTGATTAATTCTACCCAAACTTAATTTTAATCCTTCAGACCAACTAATTAGACTATCATTTGAGGTTACAAAATCATCAATTGCAGGTTTGGGATTTAACCTGCTATATTTAAATACCTGTTCATTATAAAACTCTATTGATTTATTAACGTTATCTTTTAATGTTTTACTGCTACTGTTATACACCCAGGCATCCCTGCATGTTGCCACACCCCTTGAATAAAGTAAGAAAATTGTTTTTGAAATGCCTGCTTTCCCTTCTTTTGAACCCATAGGCAAGCTTTCTTCCCAGTCATTCTGCATACCTTCTGTTAGCCAGGTATGGTTTTTGTCGGGGGCGATTTCCCTTAAGTCTAATCCATATATGTTTTTGCCTTTAGCAAGAAATTCGAATTTTTCTT
Organism: Kapaibacterium sp. (SeqCode); assembly: GCA_036741575.1. Taxonomy (GTDB): domain Bacteria; phylum Bacteroidota; class Ignavibacteria; order Kapaibacteriales; family UBA2268; genus DAINRZ01. The sequence goes on along the minus strand of DAINRZ010000721.1, from coordinate 239 downwards.
TCCTTGTCGACCTAAAATCAACTTCTGCATAAAGTATTTTTGCCATAGTCAATCCAAATTATAATAAATTAAAGTTTTTTACCCACACACTCCACACACACTCCACATACCTCACACACCCCCTTAATCCCCCTCTTGTTAGAGGGGGAGATAAGATGCCGGGTGCGGTACTCTTGCTCCCCCTCTGGAAAGAGGGGGCCGGGGGGTGTGTTAAGTGTGTATTATGTATCATTCCCGCT
>DAINRZ010000720.1:0-1837 GCA_036741575.1 Kapaibacterium sp. (SeqCode) | reverse complement strand
TATATATTATGGTATTGAATTGTTTGGCATAAATGTTGTTTACAATAATCCGATTGTTGTGCAATTTGTTTATTAGCATAAAATGAAAGATGAAAAGGAAATAACCGGATTTGTAGCAGAGCCCGGATTTGCTATAACATGGGATTTATTCGATTCCATTGCTGACCCTGTTTATATTAAGAACGGCAGTTGCATTTATATTTATGCCAATAACGCATATTGCAGGTTATTTGGCCTGGACAGGAATGATATTGCCGGTAAGTCTGATTACGACCTTTTTTCTAAGGGCGAGGCCGATATTTCCAGGCAGCTCGATATGGCGGCTTTCGGCTCGGAAAAGGAGATAATAAGAGAAGAACGCCTGGGTGGTTCAAGCGGAGAAGTACATTTTATTTCTTCGAAAAGGAAAGTCTATACTGATTCAAATACAGGCTCGCGTTATTTGATTTGTGTATTAAGAGATATTTCTGAATATAAAAGCTATGAAAAGAAACTAAAAATATACAAAAGCCGCCTGCAGGAAATGGTTGACGAGCGGACGGTAGAACTTATGAACCTGAACGTCAGCCTCGGAATCGAAAATTCTCAGAAGGAGGCAGCCCAGGAACAGCTCCACGAAGCAGTCCAGATATTTGAACTGGTAATTAATAATATCGAACAATACGTATTCTGGAAAGATATTAACCTGCGATACCTGGGTTGCAATAAATTATATGCTTCTGCCGCAGGATATAAAACACCTGAGGATTTGAGAGGCAAAACAGATTTCGATTTACGCTGGGACAGAGATGATATCCTGAATTTCAGGAAAACGGATATAAGAATTATTGAAACCAACCAGCCGGTTAAAAAACTTGTCGAAACCCTGAAAACGGCGAATGGAGAGCTTATGTGGGTGGAAACGACAAAAGTGCCCCTTAGGGATATTCATGGCAATGTTATTGGTATATTAGGCTCTTATCACGATATTACTGAGTCGAAAAGGTATGAAGACGCTATTGCAAAAAGCGAGAAAAAACACAGGTCCATTTTTGAACTGTCGCCCGAAATAATATGCCTTATCGATACCAACGGTACAATCATCGATATTAACAACAGGCTGAAAGACTGGCTTGGTATTGATCCGGATGAAGTAAAGGGTAAGAAGGTTATTGAACTGGAAATTGTATCCGAGAAAAGCAGGAATACAGTGGCGAGGAACCTGAAAAAGCATTTACTCGGCACAAAATACCTATCCTATGAAATAGAATTAGCTGTATCTCCCGAAATTTCGCTATATGGCGTGGTTGTCAGCGCACCGGTATTCGATAACAGTGGGGCTCTACTTTATATTCTGGCTATAATATCAGATATAACCGACAGGAAAAATGCAGAATTCAAAATGCAGAATATCAGTAAAGACCTGGAAAGAATGGTTGTCGACCGCACTGCACAATTGCAAAAAGCACTCACAGAACTGGAAGAAGAAAACAAAGCAAGGAAAATAACCGAACTGAAGCTGCTTTCGGCAAAAGATGAACTTTCGAAAGCCCTGGAGAAAGAAAAGGAATTGAACGAACTGAAGAACAGGTTCATTTCAATGATTTCTCATGAATACCGTACTCCCTTAACAGTAATTCTGACATCGACTTATATTATTGAACAATTATTCGAATCGAAAAGCAAGGATGAGTTTAATAAATTCCTCGATAAAATCAGGGCTTCGGTCGAAACAATGACACAATTACACGATAACGTACTCACTTTCGGTAAAAACGAAGCAGGAGTAATTGCCCATTCAAAAGACACAATAGATATTTATAGTTTCATGGAAAACCTTATCGATGAGATTAGGATT
>DAINRZ010000719.1:0-1848 GCA_036741575.1 Kapaibacterium sp. (SeqCode) | reverse complement strand
TATTATTCAATGTTTGGATTTGCTTTTCTTTCGGCATAGCCAATCGGGAAAAAGAACCAATTCGCATCAGTCAGGTGCCACTTGCCAGGGAAACGGCGCTCGTCGATAAGGCGCATGCCTGTAAAACAGAGTTCCTTATCCCTCTCTACGTATAGTAGATCGAGATAGTTGCCATTGTATTTTTCGGTGACCATCTGATCTGTTAAAGCATCGATACCATGGCTGGCCCTAACTTCATTAATCAAAGTCAGTCCGGTGGCATTATCGTTTGCACGAATAGCTAACTCTGCCAGCATCAGGGTGTTTTCCTGCCATGACAGGAATGAAATACCAGAGCCCATTTCATTGTACTTTAACTGCTGCATGTACTTAATTTTGACTTTTTCGCCGCCCTTGTACGAGACGCCGCCGATTACAGTATCATTCGGGAATGTAAAATTATTTGTTCCGGTTATAGTATATAGCGGGATACGGGCAGCTTCCTGCGGCTCGTTGTAAACGTAGTCGCCAAACCTGAAAGCAGCATGGAACTGAGTCCTGCCGGGCCCGGCCCAATAATACCAGTAATTGTTTTCTACAGTGTTGTATAATACCATGAAGTCTGCATCCCCGGATGCTAGTCCAGCTGCCAGAGGTGCTGCTGCTTCTGTGTATTTACCCTGAATAACAAGTATCCTTGCTTTAAGTGTATTAGCTGCTTTTGCCTGATCTGCATCTGCGTATTTTAAAGCTTCATCGAGCCTCGAAATAGCATCTGCATACATAGTCGCAGCAGGAATAAACGGGCTTAGGTTGATAACGCCGCCGCCCTTGTTGGGGCCGGCTTCCAGCGCCCAGTATGTACCCCAAATGTAACGTGCAACAGCGCCATAGAAATAACCCGTAAAGAGTCCGAGATTTTTTAGCGCTGTGTGCTCTTCGGTGGCGTCGAACGTAATCCTGTTTTGCACCCTTTCTATCAAGGTATCTGCCAGCAGCCTAAGCCTGCCAAGCTCGCTCATGATAGCTTCCGTCGAGTTGTTCTGCGGCACCAGAGGATTGAAACCACCGGTTTCAGCAAGGTCGATAGCTTCATAAGTCGGGTATGTTGCCTGCTTAATATCGCGGGTAAATTCCATTTCATCAGATAGGCCGCCCGCAAATAGAGATGTTTCATCCCATACGATAGCAAAAGCCGTCTGAACACCGGTTACCAGAAACGGGACATCGCCGGGAGTATTCAGTTTGTCGTCGGCCACATCGTCGATAGGCGCTTTGACATTGGACACATAGTCGCTGCACGAATTGGCAAACGCCCCTAAGGCAAAAGCCAACAATATGAACTTTAAATATTTTATCATAATTTATACCTCTTAACTATTAATTCATATACATACTATTTTATAAACCGAGATTTACAGAAAAATTAAATGTCCTTGCATTCTGAAGGGTAAGGAAGTCGACTCCCCTGCCGACATTATCCCTCGAGCCGAACATATTAACTTCGGGGTCTGCCCCGCTGTAAGCAGTCCATAATGCAACATTTCTGACGGACATCCCCAGTGTAATAGTTTTGAGATAATTGCCGACTAAACCTTTTACCCAGTTTGTCAGGTCAACTCTTAGAGCAAGCTCCCTTAGGCGCAGCCAGTCGGCTTCTTCGATAAAGTTGCCGTCATAGGTTGGGTTTAGTTTGGCGTATTTAGTGGCTGCCTCTATATATTCAGGTGTCCCGGGTGTCAGTGTCGGCGGATTTTCGGTGTCGCCGTAAAGCTGCAATTCAAGGTTATTGTATTCGATATCGTTGCCGAATTGTATCTGGAACGACCTGGTATTGTTATATATGTGGTGCCCTGTTGCCCATTCGAA
>DAINRZ010000718.1:0-1850 GCA_036741575.1 Kapaibacterium sp. (SeqCode) | reverse complement strand
ATAAATAAAAGCACCGGCGAACTGAAAGTAGCCATAGTATCACTGGAAAAACTCGGCAAATCCGAAGCTAATATCATTTCAGAAAAATGTAAGGCTGTCCATGAGTTTGAAAACGAAGCTGACGATATTCACAAAAAAGCCATAAAGTCTTTGTTCAGCGAAGGCGACGCCCTGAACGTAATCAAATGGAAAGAGATATACGAGAGGCTCGAAAAGGCAGTGGACAGATGCGAAGACCTTGCAAGCCTAATCGAAGGTATAATGATAGACAACAGCTAAGATTAAACGGAATAAAGACTGAAAAAAAAGGTAAAAATATATGAGTGATATTTCATTTATTATAATAGTGGCAATAGCTATTGCACTAATCTTCGATATTATTAACGGGTTCCACGATGCAGCAAATTCTATTGCTACAGTTGTTTCCACCCGTGTATTGTCCCCCAAGGTAGCAGTATTTTGGGCAGCATTTTTTAATTTCATTGCCATGTTTGTTTTCGCGCCCAAAGTTGCAGATACCATATCCAAAATCGTGATAGTAAATGCTCACGACGTTGCCTACGTTTACGTAGTATCGGCTGGCCTGATAGGCGCAATATTCTGGGATTTGCTGACATGGTATTTCGGATTGCCGACAAGTTCATCTCATGCTTTGATTGGCGGATTGGCAGGCGCTGGAATTTCTTACGGAGGTATCGACCTTATTCGCTGGCACAAACTTGTGGAAACTATGGCATTTATACCATTGGCGCCAATACTTGGTGCTTGTTAGGTTTTCTCTTTATGATAGCTGTTTACTGGGCCTTCAGAAAATGGAGCCCCCAGAGGGTCGATAAAGTTTTCCGCAAAGGTCAGCTGGTATCGGCTGCATTGTATTCGTTGGGCCATGGCGGCAACGACGCCCAGAAGACAATGGGAATTATCGTTGCTTTGCTTGTGGCAGGCGGTGTATTTACTCAGCATACCCAACTATCGCTTTCAGACTGGTCAACATCGTGGATTATCCTGTCTTGCCACCTGGCAATGGGTATCGGCACAGCACTCGGCGGATGGAAAATAGTTAAGACAATGGGTATGAAGCTAACACACCTGAAGCCTGTGCACGGATTCTGTGCCGAAACTGCGGGCGCGACTACAATATTCGTGGCAACCAGCCTTGGAATACCTATATCCACAACCCATACTATAGCAGGCTCGATTGTAGGCGTCGGTTCAACAACGAACCTGGCAGGCATTAAATGGGAAATAGCATTGAAAATCGTTATGTCATGGATAGTTACAATACCCTTTTCAGCGCTGGTAGGAGCCTTGTGTTTCTGGCTCGTCCAGTGGTTCCACCCTGGATTTTAAGATAAAGGCTGCCCGGGAGAAATCTCAGGCAGCCAGTACAATTAGATTTTTCGTTGTTGTTTATAAATCAGGGTCAGTGCCTTGAGTCAGCCATGCTATCCCTGCTTCTTCCCAATTTGCAGTTTTGGAAGCATCGATATATCTCTCCCATTCGTATATCCCCGATTCCTTGGCAAGGCGCTTAAACTGCATTGTAGTCAATGCATTATTCAGGATAACAACAGATCTTGCCATCCCCTTTTGTTTAAATAATGCCTGGCCTTTTGTCATTTCCTGTTGCGACTCGGGAGCAAGGGGCAGGAGTTCCCTCATATCGACAAAAACGCTGAAGGAGCCTGATTGGCCCTCTAAAGCTGCCTTTGCTTCATTTACCCATACAGACATCTCTTCCAGCCCTATCTGGCCTCCGAATGTCAGCTTGTAACCGTAATTCTGCTTTTCTATTTTGTACATTTGAACCTCATTTTTTTTTGGTAAAACTATCTGATAGCAATTCATAT
>DAINRZ010000717.1:0-1859 GCA_036741575.1 Kapaibacterium sp. (SeqCode) | reverse complement strand
AATCCGTATGTATGCCGACCTGGCCGAAAAATACAGTGAGGGGCACCTCAGGTTAACTCCCCGCCACAATGTAGAATTTTTATTGTCAAAAGAAGAGCATGTTGAGCCTCTCGTAAAAGAACTCGAAGCACTGGGCCACCCAGTTGGAGGCACAGGCAATTCGATTTCCAGTATCGTTCATACCCAGGGCTGGGTACACTGCCACTCTGCCGCTACCGATGCTTCCGGTATCGTTAAAGCGGTTATGGACGACCTGACCGACGAATTCAAAAATATGAGATTGCCTGCCAAGATCAGGATAGCGCTTGCATGCTGCCTGAATATGTGCGGCGCCGTTCACTGCTCGGATATAGCTATTCTTGGTATTCACAGAAGGCCTCCGAAAGTCGATAAAACAAATATTCACAAAATTTGTGAAATTCCCAACCTCGTTGCTTCGTGTCCAACGGCAGCCATCAGGCCCTCGTCGGTTGACGGAAAAGCAGGTGTGGAAGTCGAGGAAGACCTTTGTATGTTCTGTGCCAACTGCTATACTGTTTGCCCGGCAATGCCACTGAACAATCCGCTGAACGACGGCGTATCCATCTGGGTTGGCGGCAAGGTGTCCAATGCAAGGCACGAGCCTATGTTCTCGAAACTTGCCATTCCGTTCATACAAAACAATCCGCCGCGCTGGCCCGAAGTTGTTGCCGCCGTCAGGAATATCGTTGAAGTATGGGCAGCCAACGCACGCAAGCACGAACGCATCGGCGAATGGATCGAAAGGATTACATGGCCAAAGTTCTTCAAGATGACGGGCATCGAATTCCAGAAAGAACATATCGATGACTTTAAACATGCAGGGCTCACATTCAAGCGCTCTGTTCATATTACTTATTAATTTTAGGAGAAAATATCATGGCAGTCGAATTGGAAAAAGTAAAAGATGCTATGTATAGAATGATAAAAGATACGATGGGCATGAAGAAGTGGAAAGCCACTGACCTTCACAAAGCCTGCGACGAACTGTTCGGCGATGCATTCGATAAACGCGCCGAAGGCAAGCTGGCAATCAAAGAGCTGGTTGAAGAAGGTAAACTGGTCTATACGTATTTCGGGGGGAGTTTCCTTGAGATCCCTCACAAAGAGGGCGCTGCCAACGATTAATTTTTTTTCCGGCTTCCTTCTGTTTTTTGGAAGGAAGCCGTGAAAATATTATATTAACCGAATGGCGCTTACAAAATATCCAAGATTAGTTGTTGCCGGCCTTGGCGGCGATTCCGGAAAAACTTTCATTACTTGCGGAATCCTCGGCGGGCTGAGGCACAGAGGCTTGAAAACGGCCGCGTTCAAAAAGGGGCCCGATTATATCGACCCTGCGTGGCTGGGGATAGCCTCAGGTTCTTTGACACGAAACCTCGATACTTACCTGATGGCTAAGGGCGATATATTACAATCGTTTACTAAGAATGCTTCAGGTTCGGATATATCTGTTATCGAAGGAAACAGGGGCCTGCATGACGGGTTCGATACCCAAGGCAGCCATAGCACGGCCGAATTGGCCATACTGCTTGGCTCTCCGGTTGTTCTTATAATAAATGCAACAAAGATTACCCGTACTGCTGCTGCAATTGCCCTTGGATGCAAAATGCTAGATGAGAGAGTTAATATAGCTGGTATTATCCTGAATCAGGTATCTGGGAAAAGGCACATAGGTATTGTTTCAGGTTCAATTGAACAATATACCGGAATACCGGTTATCGGCGCCATTCCTAAGCTGCCCGAGCCGGACAAACTGCCGTCGCGCCACCTGGGATTGGTGACACCCCGTGAGCACGGCTTTGCAGAAACGGCTGTCCTGATAGCCGCCGAAGCAATCG
>DAINRZ010000716.1:0-1888 GCA_036741575.1 Kapaibacterium sp. (SeqCode) | reverse complement strand
GGTTGATAAGAATCGTCACCATTCTGTCGCGGCGGCTTTCTATTATGCGCGAGGAAAGTATGGCAGGCACATTGCAGCCGAACCCCATCAGCAGGGGTATGAACGATTTGCCGTGCAGGCCCAGCTTGTGCATGGCTTTGTCCATTATAAACACGGCGCGCGACATATAGCCTGTGTCTTCCATCAGCGATATAAAGAAATACAGCAGGACGATATTCGGCAGGAATACTAACACCCCGCCCATACCTCCTATGGCGCCATCGACGATGAAATCGCGAAGGATGCCTTCGGGCAGTACCAGGCTTAGGTTAACGGAAATCAGATCGACAAGCGATTCGAGCCACCCCATAGGATAGGAGCCCAATTCGAACGTAAAAAAGAACGAAAGCCACATGAAACCCAGAAAAACAGGTATGCCGAAATATTTGTGGGTGAGCACCCTGTCTATCTTGTCGCTTTTTTTATCTTTGATAATTGCATTTTCTTTGTAAGTCTCGCGAAGCGCTCCTTGTATGAAGCCGTACCGCTGGTCTGTAACTAAGGCTTCGGCGTCTTCTTTGTAAGCGGCTTCGAGCGCTTTTATTTCGGTTTCGGCCAGGCTTTTAATTTCGCCGAAACCCGTGCAATTGCTTATCAAATCATCGACGGCGCTGTCTTTTTCGAGCAGCTTAATGGCGATAAACCTCGACGAAATCCTGTCCGTCAATCCTTTGGAGCAGGCTTTCCATAGCGTATCCTGCAGCTTTTTAACCGAGCGCTCTACTGCATTGCCGTAGTTGATGTGGATATGCCTTTGGTCGGGGTCGCGGTCTTCGTAAACATCGATAATCTTCCTGAACAGCTCCTTGATACCTTTGCCTTTCGAGCCAACTGTAGGCACAAATGGTATGCCCGTCATCTTTCCGAAAAGGCTGTAATCGAAATCATCGCCTTTTTCTTCCAGTTCGTCGAACATATTTAGGGCTGCAACAACCTTTATATCCATATCGATAAGTTGTGTGGTAAGGTACAGGTTTCTTTGCAGGTTCGAGGAATCGATGACATTGACGACAACATCCGGCATGTTGGTCAGGATATAATCCCTTACGTAAAGCTCTTCGGGCGAATAAGCTGTTATTGAATAAGTGCCCGGCAAGTCAACGATATTGAATGTGTATCCGTCCAGCCTGAATTTTGCTGTTTTTGCATCGACTGTGACGCCGCAATAGTTGCCCACACGCTCCTGCGAACCCGAAGAAAAATTAAAAATCGTTGTTTTTCCGCAATTCGGATTGCCGACGAGTGCAATGCTAATTATTTTGCCTTTAGCTTCACTTGTGCCTTTTTCGCCTGCGATGGTTTCCATTCCGTTAAAGATGTCGGCGCTGCCATTTGTGTTTTCGGCGTCTGAAATTATTTCTATCAGTTCGGCCTCGCTGTTTCGCAGCGAAACGTCATAGCCCATAATCCTGTATTCCACTGGGTCCTTCATGGGGGCTTTTTTTACGGATTCGACCACCTGGCCCGTAACGAACCCCATTTCCATAATCCTTTTCCTAAAAGCCCCGCGCCCCTTTACCTTGGATATAACAGCTTTACCGCCAACCTCTAAATCGCTCAAATTCATTTATGAATACAATTTAATTCAATATAAATAATTATATAATAATGTCTAAAACTATATTTAGTCATATCTAAAATAAAAAATAATTATGCATACAAAAAATTTCTATCGTATTTGTAACAAAAATGTTGTAGTCCTTTAACATGCTTTTTAAATGGTTACTACCTACAAATCGGCCATATATTATAAAAATACCAATTAGTATTACATATTATATTGGTATTACAAATATTTAATTTTATAACATTTATATTAATATATATTATAATATAACGTTATTAAATG
>DAINRZ010000715.1:0-1901 GCA_036741575.1 Kapaibacterium sp. (SeqCode) | reverse complement strand
CCCGAAGATATCCTTCACGGAGCATATGCGGTTTTCACTGCCTGGGGCTGGGCTAATTCCGAAATAGTAGAGTTGATTCCCGGCCAAAAAATGGTAATAAGGGCATACAATTACTATGAGTCAGACGTTGTAAAATACGGACAGTCAACCAAGATGAGCGCCTATATGATTAGGGGCGTCTCTGCTGCATTTATGGCGCTGGCTTATGGCGGCCCCTATGGCACCAACAATAAAGAAGCAATTTACAAATTTAAATGCGAGCAGGTGAAAGGAATTGAATGCGGTGATGATTACGGTGAGTTTATTGTAACTCCTGCCTAATATTCACTTTGATAATACGAAAAAAAAAATAAGCTGTCGGTTTCGGCAGCTTTTTTTTTCTTATATTGCATATAAATGTATTATATGTAACAAAGCGAGGATAAAATGAAGTATTTACCTATCGATAATAATCTTTTTATCGAAAACCGGCAGAGATTTATTAAAAATATGAAGCCTAACACAATAGCCATATTCGTATCCAACGACGAGATGCCGCGCAACGGCGACCAGTTCTTTCCATTCAGGCAAAGCTCTGATTTCTTTTATTTAACGGGAATCGACCAACCAAAGTCAGTCTTAGTTCTTTACCCGGACTGCATTAGGAAAGAATTCAGGGAAATCCTGTTTACCGAAGAAACCAGCGACCTTATTGCAATTTGGTACGGGAAAAAGTATTCGAAGCAGGAAGCAACCGAAACATCGGGTATCGAAAGAGCCGAATGGCTCGATGAATTCCCCAAAGTCCTCGTCGATGTAATGGCCAATTGCGATGGTGTTTACCTGAATACTAATGAAAATATCAGGTACGATTCACCGGTTCAATATGCCGAACTGCGGTTTATCGAAGAGCTGAGGGCTAAATACCCCCTGCATGAGTACTACCGCTCGGCCCCGATAATGAAAAACCTGAGGTCCATAAAATCTAAAATAGAAGTCGGCCTGATGCAGGAAGCCTGCAAGATCACCGAGGCCGGATTCAGGCGCGTGCTCGGATTTGTCAAGCCAGGCGTTATGGAATATGAGATTGAAGCGGAAATAATGCACGAGTTCCTGCGCCAGAGGGCCACAGGCTATTCGTATTATCCCATTGTTGCCTCGGGCAAAAGCGCCTGTGTATTGCATTATGTTGAAAACAACAAGGTATGCAGCGACGGCGACCTGCTGCTGCTCGACTTTGGCGCAGAGTATGCCAATTATGCCGGCGACCTGACACGTACAATCCCCGTGAACGGCAAGTTTACACCAAGGCAGAAAGACTGCTACAACGCTGTGCTTCGTACTATGAAATCTGCCATTAACCTGCTGAAGCCCGGCACAACAATAGATGAATACCACAAAGCTGTCTGCAAAATGATGGAACAGGAAATGCTTGGCCTGGGCCTGCTGAAACAGGAAGATATCGACAAACAGGACCCCAAAAAGCCTGCTTATATGAAATATTATATGCACGGTACGTCGCATTATATGGGGCTCGACGTGCACGACCTTGGATTCAAGCAGGAAACACTCCAGCCCGGTATGGCATTCTCTTGCGAGCCCGGAATTTATATTCTCGACGAGGGTATCGGCATCAGGATTGAAAATGATATTGTTGTTACCGAAGGCGAACCGCTCGACCTCATGGCTTCGATACCGAGGGAAGTAGAAGAAATAGAAGAACTGATGAAGAAATAAATTATTTGCATGAAATAAAGAAAGTACATAGAGTAATATACTTATTTAAAAAAAAGCCTGCTAAATGGCGACATGATTAATTTCTGATTTTGAATTGCTAAGGCTGGCAACTGAAGAACAGCTCAGTTACTGCTGTTTCCTTTTTCTTTTCCTTCGAGCCGGGGTAGATATCTTCTATTTCGAAC
>DAINRZ010000714.1:0-1902 GCA_036741575.1 Kapaibacterium sp. (SeqCode) | reverse complement strand
CAGGAAAATAATTACCCGCTGCAGTGAAGAAAAAAGTAAAGTGTATATTATGGCAGGGCGGCCATATCATTGCGACCAAATGATTAACCAGGGAATTCCGGAAATCATTTCAGGATTTGGGATTACTGTTCTTACCGAAGACTGCCTGCCTTACGGCAATGAGGACTTAGGCGGTGTGGAAGTATTGACCCAATGGGCTTATCCGAACAGGATCTATAAAGCAGCTAAATGGGTTGCTGAAAATGATTACGCTGAACTTCTGATGGTAAACAGCTTCGGATGCGGGCCTGATACAATCGTTGCCGATGAAGTAAAAGAAATCCTTGAATCGCATGGCAGGAATTTTACGCTGATACGCGTCGATGAACTAAGCAGTACTGCTTCGCTCAGGCTGCGCATAAGATCGATGGTAGAATCGCTCAAACCGGCAGCTTCGGCTCTGATAAAAAGCAAAATTGCCGGCAGAAAAACCACAAAGCCCTTTACCGAAGCAGACAGGGCAAGAAAAATACTCGTACCTCATTTTTCTCCTTTTCATGCTGCTTATATCGCAGGCACATTCAAGTCGATGGGCTACGAACTCGAAATTTTGCCTCCCTCGGGCAGGGATTCGATAGAAACAGGCCTTAAATATGTAAATAACGAAATATGTTATCCTGCTATTATTATTATTGGTGACATACTTAAAGCATTGCTTTCAGGAACGTACGATTCAAGCAGGATTGCAGTAGGCCTGACCCAGACAGGAGGCCAATGCAGGGCGTCGAACTATATTCCACTCCTGAAAAAGGCGCTCGTTAAAGCCGGGTTTGAAGATATTCCTGTTGTAGCTGTTACATTGGCTAAAGGCAACATGAATTACCAGCCGGGTTTTAAATTCGATAAGAAAACGTTGATTTCACAGGGTATTAAAGGCATTCTCTATGGTGATGCGCTTGCTTCGCTTTATTACTCCACGGCTCCAAGAGAGAAAAATAAGGGCGAATCTGCGGCCCTTATTGAAGAATATAACCGGTTGCTGCTCGAAAACAACAACAACCTGACGACAGACCACCTCGTTTATATGCTCGAAGAAATTGTAGAAAAATTTAATGCAATAGATACCTTTGTAGGAAGTGTGCCAAAAATCGGAGTTGTCGGCGAAGTTTATGTTAAAAATAATCCGTTCGGCAACAATTATATTGTCGACCGCTTGGTTTCCGATGGCTACGAGATAATTATGCCGCCGCTGATTAATATGTTTATCCAATGGTTTGTCAATGCAGGCGTAAAAAACAGGCTTGGAATTGAGAAGAACAAATTTAAATATTACCTGGCAAAGCTGACGGAAATATATTACAACAGGCTGCATAAGAGGTTCGATACAGTAACCGGAAAATCCAGGTATTATTCTAAGCATCCTTCTATTCACGAAATTGCCGGCAGTGCAGAAGGTATAATTAATATGGCGGCTCATTATTTCGGCGAGGGCTGGATGATTGCCGGGGATATTGCCTGGATGTACGAAAACGGCATAAAAAACATCGTATGCCTGCAACCCTTCGGCTGCCTTGCCAATCATATAGTTGCCAAGGGTTTAGAAAAGGAGCTGAGGGAATTGATGCCTGAATTAAATATTGCCTTTCTCGATATCGACTACGGCTCGAGCGACGTTAATCTGCAGAACAGGCTTCGCCTGCTGCTGGACAGGGTGGGGAAGGTAGAAAATTCAGATTGTTCATTTCAAAATAAAAAATTGCCCCGGCTCGTTAAGCTTTCGTGATTGAGTCCAAACCGGGGCAGGCGGGCGGGAGTAAAAGCAAAAATAAGAACATATATTATATCTCATTTTCTTAATCTTAAGACAATCTAAAACCAAAAAAGTTACAGCCTAACTAAAAATCTTAAAAAATTTCCAAAATT
>DAINRZ010000713.1:0-1914 GCA_036741575.1 Kapaibacterium sp. (SeqCode) | reverse complement strand
TTCAATCTTTTCATCCTTCAATCCTAAAATCCTGTAAATCATGGTTCAGACAATTCGCAACCGGCGGCTTTAGCCGTCGGCAGAGGATATGGCGATGGAAAGGGCGTATCGACCCACGGGTTTACCCGTGGGAAGTATAAGATAGTGGCGGAAAGCAATAAGCTGTGGCGGGGGAGGCCCCCACGGTAAACCATAGGGTAGATGCAAGTGGTATATTTGTTCTATTCCTGACGGGGCAGGCGATCGTAATATTTATACAATACACCAAAGGATTACAACAATTAGAAGTACAACTTCAAAATGCAATTCCCGGGGAGCTCCTTTAAGCCTGGCGTTTGCCGGCACGAGCCTTATTGCCTGCCAACAACCTTCTGAGCCTTATCCTGTTGTAGCGCTGGGCGATGATGCACGGCAGGTTGGCTGCGGCAGCGTAAGCAATCATAACGTATCCGGCCCAGGGCGGATTCCATATAAAAAACACAGGGGAACAAATAATCACTATCCAGTGGGCCATCTCGGCGCGGCATACTTCGAGAATAAACCGTTCGATATACTCCCCGCCCGCCGAATCCAGCCTTTTCTTCCTGAATCCTTTGCTGAAAATGGCAGAACCGTCGGGCAGCAGTTCTTTCCACATACGGACACCGAAGTATTTCTCGTAGAGCCTGCCCCCTTTCTCCCATTCTCGCTCTTTGTAAACCGGCGAATCAACGTTTATCATTGCCTGCGGCAGAATAGTAGCCAGGTAGGCTATGGTCAGGTGGATAAACAGCCACAGCCCTATATTTATTATGATAGTCCAAATTACCGGCAATTCAATTAACATGGCAGCCTCGGGGGTCAGGATAAAACTTTGCGGGATTTCCAATCGGTTGCTTTCCCCGATTTCATTAGGTACAACGACCGGAAAAAGACTACGCAATAGAATGCCAGATGGACAGGAAACATGAAAGCGCTGATTATTGTGAATGAACCTATTCTTTTCAGCATCCACAGAAGCTGAAGTGAATACAAAAAGTACATAGCCACCCAGTAAATAACACTGCTGCCGGCAATGGCAAAATAAGGCAGCGAGACAGCTATCAGGTTGCCGGCAGTAATCCACAGGATAATCATTAGCAGCGATATTGCCCCGGCCTTAGCGGCGCCCGAAGCAAATGCCTTAGTCCAGCCGTTGATTAAGCCCTTTATCCCGTCTGGATACATCCTCATCGAGAGCGAACCTTTGCCGCCAAAGCATTGCAAAGGTATGCCCGCCTTGCTGAAATGCTCTGCCAGGAATACATTCTCGAGTATCCTGCCCTTAGCCGGCTTGTGGCCACCAATGCTAAAGTAATGTTCCCTGCGGACAACAAGGGACTGCCCGAAAAGGCCTGTGGGTTTGGCTTGTGCCAGTGGCGAAAAAGCATTCATCGAACCCGCCATAATAATGTTGAATACTGCCGATAAATCCTCATATAACTTTTCGGCCCGATGGTAAGGCAGAATTGATAATACGCTGTTGCTGCCAGTATTCACGAATGTATCCATGATTTTTTTCAGCCCGCCGGGTTCGAAGGCCGTGTCGGAATCCAAAAAAACTAATAAGTCGCTATTGGATGCCTCGGCGCCCTGCATGCATGCCCATGGCTTGCCGAGCCAACCTTCCGGTAATGGAAGCGAATCGGCCACGGAAGCGCCTTTGGCAAGGCTGATTTCCTTAGTCCTGTCGGTAGAGCCGTCATTGACAACAATAACCTCGTGCGGCTTAAAATCCTGTGCATTAATGGAATCGAGCAGATGCCCTATGTTTTTCTCTTCATTACGTGCGGGGATAATAATTGCTGCCGTGGGATAACTTTTTAAATCTCCGGCATCAATCAATAAGGGAATCCTGTAAAGGGAATAGAATCCCGATAGCCAGAGTAATAAAGC
>DAINRZ010000712.1:0-1917 GCA_036741575.1 Kapaibacterium sp. (SeqCode) | reverse complement strand
TAGATACTCAAAAAATATGGCTTAATACAAAGATACTCGAAGATGTTAAATTATTTGATATAGCATTAGATGTATGCGATGATTTGGCCGGGCAGACAATCAATAAAAAAATCGAGGACAGAAAGGCTTTCAAAAACAACCTGTTAAATAGCTATAAAAAAAATGGAATAAGCGAAGATGTTATAGATAACTTCTACAAGATATACGAGTCTCTAAAATATGTTAAAGAAAAGGGGAGAGATAGTATCTGGAAATTTATTATCCAAAATCTTTACAAGCCATATTTTTTGAATAAAAAGTTTGATTTCGTTATTGGAAATCCACCCTGGTTCACTTATAGCTCCGTAAAAAACGAAGAATATCAAAACCAGTTGCACAATTTAGCTGAGAAATATAATGTAAAGCCTGAGAAAGCTGCAAATTTGCCCCATCTCGAAATAGCTGCCATTTTCTTGGGCCACTGTAGCAATTACTTTCTAAAAGAAGATGGAAAACTATCCTTTGTTTTGCCAAGAAGTTTCTTTAACGCCGACCATCACGATAATACCAGAAGCGGCAAAGCATTTGGATTCAAAATTAATCAGATATGGGACCTGAAAGATGTTAAACCGTTATTCCGCATTCCAAGCTGTGTTTATTTTGTTGAAAAATCCAATAACAAGGCTAAAACCGCCAATTCAATTGACGGAATCACTTTCGAAGGAAATTTACAAGTTCAAAATTGCAATTTGATTTCTGCTGAGATGAGGATTAAAGAAGGGATTAATAAATGGTATTATATTAAACAGGGGAAATCCACTGCCTTTTCTGCTAACATGAACATCGTTCAAAAAAAGGTAAATCCTTATAAAAATAAGTTTAAGCAGGGAGCAACTATTGTTCCCCGCGCTTTCTATTTCGTACAGTTGGAACAAGATGTGCCGCCCGACTGGGACGATAGATTAATTAATGTAAAAACATCGGCAGAAATTGAAATTGATGCCAAAAAACCTTGGAAAGGGCATAGAGTACCCGGTAGGATAGACAGCAGGTTTATGTTTTATACTGCATTGTCCAAAAGCATACTCCCATTTGCACTGTACAAGCCGGATTTAGTAGTATTGCCGATTGAAATTAATAATAATGAAAATTTAAAAGAAATACAATTATTAAATGCAGATGATATTCTGCACAATGGATACAGGGAGACTTCGAAGTGGTTTAAAAAAGCAGAAGACATTTGGAATATATTGAGAACGGAAAAAAATCGGAAGATTACTTCTTTTGACTACCTTAACTGGAAGAATAAGTTAACAAACCAAAACCTTAATATGCCTTATCTTGTCCTCTACAATGCCTCTGCCAAAGACGCCAATGCTGCCGTCTTAATTCGAAAAGAACTGGATTTGGAGTTTTTAGTGGAAAGCAAAGCTTATTACTATATAACTAATTCATTGGATGAAGCTAATTATTTGATGGCTATACTAAATTCGAGAACTCCGAACCTTTTGATGAAAGATTTTCAGACTTTAGGATTATTTGGTCCCAGGGATATCCACAAAAGAATACTCGATGTTTATTTTCCCAAGTATGACGATAAAAACAAAAAACACAGAAAACTTGCTGAACTGGGTAAAACAGCACATGAAAAGACAGCCGCATTCCTTGGCGGCAAAATAACAGCAGTTGAAGCAGGAGTCAATAAACTGGGTAATCTAAGGCTTAGCATCAGAAAGCATTTGAGCAAGGAATTGGACGAAATAGATATTCTTGTGAAAAGTATTATTAAAGCGTAGCTACAAATTGTACTTAACATATTACAAAAAAAGGGGAACAAATTCATGCTCCCCTCTTTTCATTTATTTTCCCGGATTACGGCTCATAGAGTGGCGTAAATTCAGGATTATCGTTCTTGCGGCGCGATTCCTCGGTCAGCTT
>DAINRZ010000711.1:0-1920 GCA_036741575.1 Kapaibacterium sp. (SeqCode) | reverse complement strand
CAAAAGAAATAATCTACCGGGAGATTAATTTTATTACCTGTTTAATTGATCCCTATCGGGTTTGTTACTGCTGGCAATTTCACTGTTATTGAGCGCTGCTGCTTTTTAAGTTCCAGTTCGTTTATAATAATCCCGTCCGGAGCGATAATGGATGCGGGTATGCCCGACATTCCCATCAATCCCGAAACTGAGCCCAGAATTATAGTAAAGAATCCGCCCATACCGCCCGAGCTTTGTGTGAGCATGGTATTGTAAACCGCTTTGACAGACGAAGCGCCAAGCGTTTTTTTCAGGGCGTTGACGGACAGCCCGCCTATTTGCGATGACCTTATCAGCGTTTCGGAACCGTCCTTTAGGTTTACCTTGTAAACATAAATGGGCTTGGTGAGCGGCGCATTTTTATCGGACGATGTGACGAGCGAGGCTATGGCCGCCGGATCGAATTTCTGGTCGATACCCGAATTCGTGGTCGTAATTTTCTTTACTATTATTGCGTAATCCAGCCCTTCTTCTTTTGCTGCTTCAATAAGCTGCTTTTTCAATTCGCTGCTCTTCACCGGATTTTTATAATCGATTTCGATAACGCCCGGCCCCACAGATGATTGAATGCCCTGGCCGCTTATCACAAACCTTGAATGCCCGTTGGACTCGCCGACCTTTTTAGTTGGAACCCTGTCGGAGAGCATAGTTTTAAGAATGCCTTTTTCAACCAGCATTACTTCGTCGGGCGGCAAGACGCCTTCGGCATCGATTTCGTAACTTCCGATAAGGTTCGTCTGTCCGAATTTCTTCAAT
This sequence comes from Kapaibacterium sp. (SeqCode), assembly GCA_036741575.1. GTDB lineage: Bacteria > Bacteroidota > Ignavibacteria > Kapaibacteriales > UBA2268 > DAINRZ01. The sequence goes on along the minus strand of DAINRZ010000711.1, from coordinate 1,125 downwards.
TTGGGCCTGGCTTTTACGGTCATATTTTCGGATACTACTTTTTTATCCATTTTTTCATCGAGCGATTCTCCCATCATCTGGCTCAAGCCCATAGCAGCCCTGGTATCGCTGTAAACGGGTTTCCTTGTGCTAATCAGCCCGGTGCCCCCTGCAAGGAATTTCTGGGCATATACTTCCATAGCAGCCTGCCCTTCGAAAAGTATAGGCCCCGAATAGTTATCCTCGAAAACCGGTGCGCTTCTAAGTTTATTCATGCTTTCGGCCATATCTTTAACTTCCGCGCTGATTTTTTCAATTGCAGGCAAATCGTCGGGCGTAACACCATAATACAGCAGGTGGTCGTTTAGCGGCTCGCCGTCTTCGGCCTGTGCCATAGCGTTAATCCTAACAGCTGCAAGCGAAACAGGCACCCGTGTTTCGGTGCCTTCGCTGTTTGTAAAGTACACGGAAGCATTATAAACATACACGGAGACGCTCGAGGACTGAATATCCTTGTAACCCGTAAAAATCGCGGAAACCTGTTTCGAGAATTTTTCCCATTTATCTTTATCGATATTAATTTTTGTTTCGGGCAAAATCTTCTTAACGGGTTTCATTTTAATATAATCTGCCAGGGCACTGTCTTCGGGCGTCATGTTTTGCTGCTTAAGGGCCGAGAGCTTGGATTCGAAAACCTCGGCTGCATATTTATACTTGCTGTCGGTGCTCAGCCACAGGGCGCGCCTGATACCCATATAGTCTTTATCGAGAGGGCTGACGGCATCGGAGAACATCGAGAAATCGAACATGCTGCCGATATCTACATAATTGGTATTATCCCTCGAATAATCTCCCACCCTGACCTCGACCGAAATATCGACACCCGGTTTTTGCTGGGAATTAACTATTGCGCCAAGTGACGATTTGACCTGCAGAAAGTTCACATCGGCCAGTGTGTAAGAGATATAGTAGGGCTTTTTTAGTGTGCCGAGCTCCAGTTTGCTCATGCTTCTTGCCAGTTCGTCCTTCATTGCTTTCATAATGTCGTTGTCCCTGCCTGCCTGGGCAAAGGCAGAACTGCCGAATAATACTACCGCCATAAGGAGCAATGCTATCATCTTTATAGATTTTACCATATAATTATAT
>DAINRZ010000710.1:0-1921 GCA_036741575.1 Kapaibacterium sp. (SeqCode) | reverse complement strand
AAACGGGGCAACGGGCACAAAAGTAGTTTACGGTATGACAGGCAGCCAAAAGCAGGCGCTTTTAGGGAGGCAACTCTCCCTAAGTCATAAATTTAGTAAACTTTAATAATTATTTTAGGTGATGTTATGAAGAAGTTTTTATTATCAATCGCACTTTTCATTTCTTTACTCAGCAGCGTTTCTTATTCGCAATGCCCGCCTGATGACTACGGCTTTGTTCCCGGATTCTGGGTATATGGCGGCTGCTATATTATACCCATTACTCTTGGTGGCGAAACTTGCGACTACAATGTATGTTTCTGTTATAAGATATCGCCAATGATGCCCGAAACTGATATTTTTCTGACAAGTGTTACATGCTTGAACGAAGAATGTAACCACGATCAATTTTTCAATAATGCTGATATATTTAAGGCTGCAGGTGAGGAAGTTATCCTTCGAAATCCGGGTAATTTTCCCTGGCCATGCCCGCCATGCTCTTTGGCTGTAGAGCAGATTTACAGAATAATCCTTGCTCCTTGTTACGACTTAATGTACCAGGCATGTTATAATAACTGGGATGCCTCTTGCGTTTATGAATATGATGTATGCTGCGACTATATGGGATTCCGGCATGCAACATTAATTAATTCATTCGTAGAAGGTGAATGCCCTGGTGGTTGTTTCCCAAGATGTCCCCAATAGAATAACATGGATTCCGGCAATTTTTGCCGGAATCCTTTATTTAAAATAAAAAGGAATTGCAATGAATAAACTAATAATTATTATATTAACTTTATTAATTTTCAGTCAGAATAACTTATATTCCAAATACTGGTGGCAAAATTTGCTGGCAGCCTCGCGCTCAGCCGTTATTCTCGACGATTCTACTTTCATTATAGCAGGCGACGACGGCAAGTTAATTAAAAGCGCCGATACGGGCAGGACATGGAAATGGATAGAAACCTTCAACCGAAACGACTTTTTCGATATGGACTTTCTCGACGAAAGAACTGGCATTATTGTCGGCCAGGACGGTATTTACCTGAAAACGACGGACGGCGGCAATAAATGGTCAGCAGGGAAAATTGCTGCCGACACTCTGTGGTCAGTGCATATCATTAATGAAAAAATATATTTTACCGCCGGCAATAAAGGCCTTATACTGAAATCGATGGATTCAGGTTATTCGTGGCAGACAGTTCACGAAGATAATGGCTTCGACGTAAAAAAAATAAAGTTTTTCGATGAAAATACAGGCATTGCCGTTTGCAATATGGGAGCTGTGCTGAGGACTACCGACGGCGGCATCAACTGGAAAAAAATCAGGCAGGGCATCGAGGGAGAAGTTTTCAAGGATTTGGAGTTCATAGATAAATCGACTGTAATTGCGGCTTACGATTCGGTGTGGTCATACTTCGCAAAAACGATATTAATAAAAGAGGATGATGTAATCGATACGATTTTGCCTTTTTTTGTATGGAAAATTAAACTAATCGATACAAACAGAGTATTTTTCTTGTCTTATTTCGGTAGATACACAATAACCGACAAACAGTTCAATATATTGAAAACCGGCGAGATTAATTGCGATAAATTCGAACTGAAAAACGACACAATTCATGAAAGGCCCGGCCTGGCAGATATTGCAGCTGATAAAAATGGGGGAATACTATTGACGAGCGAAGTATTCGACCACTCTATTGCTTTCTCTGACGATTACGGCGAAAGCTTCGAATTACTGCACTGGATGTATAGCGCGATTCCACCCTATGGGCAAAGGAATCTGTTTAACCTGGGCATTATTAACGGCAGCGAATTAATAATAGGCTCATCCGGCAGGATATTTCGCTCTGCCGACGGGGGAGTAATTTGGGACCAGGTATTCCCAAACCGCTATACAAGCCAGGACAAATATGCCTTTAGCCCTTCTAATTTTTTT
>DAINRZ010000709.1:0-1944 GCA_036741575.1 Kapaibacterium sp. (SeqCode) | reverse complement strand
AAGTAAACTTTCAATGAAAGGTCTCCCTGAATATAATGTATCAACTCAACAAAAAAAACGCTGCCGAGAATTGATTTATACTTAAATAATCATTGTATTCGCAGAATAACTCCATGAATAATAATTGAAATCCAAGCAAAACGCCGATACGGCTTGGACCCTCGATTATCGTGAAATCCGGTACCAATTTAAAAGGCCTGCATATCTGTTGTTTCCGAATATTAATGGATTATACCAAATAAGAATAACATTTTTTTTCACAAAAAAATTCCTTAGTATTATATTTTTTAATAATTATATTTTGCAAATTGAGGTAAAAAAATGAGATATAAGGCGGCAGCCGTTTTTTTTGTTTTCCTTTGTATGGGATTTGCCGATGCTGCCGGTTCCCAAAATAATAACTGGATAAGTAACTAAAAGGTTTTTTAGTATGGACATTTTTGTAGATTCAAGATATGTAATGACACTCGATGCCGGGGGCACCAATTTTGTTTTCTCTGCCGTAAAATCCGGCGAATTTGCCGTCGAACCCATAAATCAGAAAGCTATAACAGACAACCTCGATAAATGTATTAAATCTATAATACTGGGATTCAACAAGATAAAAGCATCTCTCCCAGAAAGCCCTGTAGCCATTAGCTTTGCTTTTCCCGGCCCGGCAGATTACCCTAACGGGATAATCGGCGACTTAGGCAACCTGCCGGCTTTCAGGGACGGAGTGCCGTTGGGGCCTATTCTGCACGAGCATTTCAAGATTCCGGTATATATTAATAACGACGGGGATTTATTCGCCTATGGCGAAGCTATAGCCGGATTTTTGCCCGATTTGAATAAAAGCCTCGAGAAATCAGGCAATCCAAAGAGATACCGCAACCTGTTCGGGATTACCCTCGGAACAGGATTTGGCGGTGGGCTTGTTGTTAACGGCGAACTTTATATCGGCGACAATTCGGCAGGCTCGGAAATTTGGTTAATGAGAAATGTTGTTAATTCCGGTTCTTTTGCCGAGGAAGGGGCCAGTATAAGGGCAATAGTAAAAGCATACAAGAAATATTCCCGTGAAAGCGGCTCCCCACAATCGAGCCCCAGGGATATTTACGATATTGCAATCGGCAGCCTGCCAGGCAATAAAACGGCAGCTGTCAAAGCATACAGAGAGTTCGGCATCGTGGTTGGCGACGCCCTGGCTAACGCAGTGACTTTGCTTGACTGTCCTGTTGTTATTGGCGGCGGCCTTTCTGCCGGGGCATTACTTTTTATGCCTACTTTACTCGAGCAAATGAACGGCAAAATTAAGACTTATTCCGGGGTGCCGGTTCAAAGAATGGAATCGAAAGCTTTTTACATAGACGACCCTGCCCATCGAAGAGAATTTATATCTGGAAGCCCAAATGAACTTGAAGTGGGCGGAACGTCCAGAAAAGTGTATTTCGATCCGGTAAAGAGAATTCCCCTTGGAATAACAAAACTTGGCACAAGCAGGGCAATATCCCTTGGTGCTTATGCATTTGCACTAAATGAACTGGACAAACCAGGCGGTTGAACCTTATGTGAAACACAAAAAAATAAGGTGAATGATATTTTTAGGAACACAATTCTGCTGCTGCCTTATAAAATTATAATAATCAAAAGCTTTGGTATCGAGCCTGTTTCAAAGCAGGCATCAGCCGAGGACATCCCTCAGCACCCTGCTGATTTCTTGTATTGTCACCGGTTTGTTCAATATTGAAACAAAACCGTAATCTCTGTAATTAGCCAGAACCTGTGTAAATGAATGGCCGCTGAATACAATAGCTTTTACCTCAGGATTAATCTTTTTCATTTTTTCGAGAATAATTTCTCCCGACTCGCCGCCCCTAATTGTCAGGTCGAGTATCACAGCACTGAATATTTCACCATTTGTATTATAGGTTTTTTTGTATATATCAAGTGCTTCAACTCCAT
>DAINRZ010000708.1:0-1950 GCA_036741575.1 Kapaibacterium sp. (SeqCode) | reverse complement strand
GTTTGTTGTAGTTGTTGTTTTTTTTTTCAAGCATACGTCGGCATACGAGGTCTTATTCGGTGTGTGGACTTCATACGTGTAATCTTCCGACCCTTTTATGTCGTGCAGCGCGCGCCTGACCGTTTATGTGCTTATGATAAGCGCTTTTTTCGTGTCCTACCAGTCGGTGGTGCTGTTCTCGCTTTACCTGACAGGTATTTTGCTGGCTGTCGGTTCGGCCTGGATATTCAGGAAAACACTCTTCAAAGTGCAGGATATCCCGTTTGTAATGGAGCTGCCGCCTTACAGGTTCCCCACCTGGCGCACAATCATCAGGCACATGTGGTTTCGCGCCTCGCAGTACCTTAAAAAAGTGGGCGGAGTGATACTTGCAGCCTCCGTTATTATCTGGGCGTTAGGGTATTTTCCGCGCAATGTGGAATATACCACTGATTACAATGCGGCCGAAAATGCAGTAAGGAAAGAATATGCCGCTTCGGTACTCTACGAAAAAGATATTGCCAAAATAGAAATACTAAAAGAGAAACTTAAAACCGGACTTGAGAATATCAATCTCGAAAAAGAAAGCGAGCGGCAGGAGAAATCATATATTGGCACGATAGGCAATTTCTTCTGGCCTGTGATGGAGCCCCTGGGTTTCGACTGGAAGATGACGGTCTCGCTTTTGGCGGGTATTTCAGCCAAGGAAGTAGTCGTGGGCACTATGGGCGTGCTCTACCAGGCCGAGAGCGCCGACGAAGAAAACCAGAGTTCACTGATAGTAAAACTGCAGGAGCAGAAGCATAAATCGGGCCCCATGGCCGGCCAGGCGGTATTTTCCCCTCTTGTTGCCTACTCGTATATGCTGTTTATATTGATATACTTCCCCTGCATCAGCGTAATAGCGGCAATACGCAAGGAGTCCGGCTCGTGGAAATGGGCTTTGTTCAGCATGGCATACACAACGCTGCTGGCATGGCTAATCGCCTTTATCGTCTATCAGGCGGGCAGCCTGCTGGGGTAATTTTAAGATAGCTTCATAACTTCTGAAAAATCATTTCTGAAATTATTTTGTATAAAATTAAAGTTTTAAACGTTATAATATTTATATAGCATCAATATTTGTTAACTTTGAAAATCTTTGTTGATAATAAAAACAATAGTGGCAATAGTGGAATTTTCATTAAAAATAATTTCAAAATTCGATTCTTATGAATTTTAACTGATAAATATTAGGATTCTAAAATGTTAGTAAACAAAATGATTAATTCGCTTTTTATATTCGTTTTTATTAGTTTAGCGTTTTGTAGCGCCTTATCTCAAATAAAGGAAATACGTTCTTTTTGCTCAAGCGGCAATCCGGTATCTGGTATCAGTGAAAGCAGGAACTACATGTATACCGGCTCAGGCGATGCCTGGTCTTTCAATATTATCGACTTGCAAACTGGAAATAATATTGCTGTATTAGATTATATTAAGGCAGGTTCAGTTTACCAGAGTTTTTTTTATGCTTGTTTCACTGAAGATGATAGTTATTTTGTCACTTATGGCGATTTTAATACAGCGCAGCAAAAAGAACAACCGCAATTCATATTCTGGGATTTCCGTAAAGAAAGCGTTGCTAAAAGAGTACTGCTCGATGATAAAACACAAATAACGCATTCTAATCCGAAAAAATTCTTTTTCATCGATGACAGCACATTGATAGTATTGCCTATTACACTCTATTTTGGCCAGGTAACTGAATCGAAGTCTTTATACTGTGTTAACTTGAATAATGGCAGGCTCAATTGGGAAAAGCCAAGCAATCTGAGTATTGTCGATATTGAAAATGATGAAATAAACAGGCAATTAGTTGCTTTGAATGATGAAGGTGAAATGATTTTTCTTGATTATAACGGCAACGCCAAAGATACTGTTAAATTAGATCTATTGGGTAGTTATATAAGCAGCTTTTCCAGATTCAAAATT